>NZ_CP026363.1:5305000-5374818 GCF_004117055.1 Brevibacillus agri | reverse complement strand
GGGAGGAAGAAAATCGTGAGTGAGGGAGCACAGCAACAAGGATCCGCGTTGCAGCGCCATTGGTTTACGGTGCTCGCAGGCGTGATTATCCTCGCGATTGTAGGCGTGTTGGGCTACAAATACATGGCAAAAGAGCCGATTCCCGTGATGAAGCCGATTGCCGATTTTACGTTGGACAACAGTGACGGCACTTCGTTTACGTTTTCGGAAGGCAAAGGCAAGGTGCGGCTGGTCGAGTTCATGTTCACCAACTGCCCTGACATTTGCCCGGCGACGACGTACAACATGTCCAAGCTGCAAGAGCAGCTCAAGGAGAAAAAGCTGTTCGGCGACAAGGTCGAGTTCATTTCCATCACCTTTGACCCGGATTTCGACACGCCAGAAGTGTTGCAGCAGTACGCGGCGAAGTTCAAGGCGGATCAGAGCGGCTGGAAGTTTTTGCGCGGCGATGCCCAGGCGGTGGAAAAGGTGACGAAGGATTTCGGGATTGCCGTATTGAAGCAGCCTGACGGTTCCTTTGCCCATACCGCCCGCATGTTCCTCGTCGATGGCGATGGAAACATGCGCCGCGCCTACGGCATGGCAGCCGACATGGACATGGAGCAGATGCTGAAGGAAATGGAGCAGCTTGCGGACTAATCAGGCTGATTCCTCGTACGTGATCTGCACGACATGCTCGGTTTGATTTTCAAATTCAATATGCACGAGTAACGCCCACCTGCGATTGCCCTCCTGGAGCAAGAGTTTGAACGTCTCCTCTGACGTGGTGGGCGTTTTTGCTGTGCGCCCGACGTGCAGGTAGTCGACGATCTGGGCATGCGGATATTTTTCATCGTCTCCTGCATCGCCAATCTGCCCCATTTGGCATATGGCGGGGCGCAGGCAGGGGCATACTGGAAGAAGAATAACAGCAGGCTTGCTGCGATGGCGGTCAGGACGCTTCGCGCGAGGCGAACGGATACAGAGGCTTGCATGGCGTAAGACCCCCTTTTTTGTATTGGAAAACAAGCTTGCCCTCTATTTTGAAGCCTTTTTTCATGTCATTCGTAGAAAATATTTACAATTTGGAAAGCGGGGGATTTCATGTACTACTTGCTCATTCCCTTATTTGGTGTTCCGCTCATCCTGGCGATTTTTGCGCTGCGCTCTCGCCGGAGCGGCTTCTGGAAAAATGGTGGCCGCCTGTCGTGTCAGCGCTGCTGATTTACGGAGGCTGCCTCGCTGCCAACGTGTATTGGCAAGTACAGTACGGCATTCCGGTGCTTCCGACCAAAGCCGATCTGGAGCTGTTTCTTTTATTTTTGCCTGTTCCTCGTCTTCGTGTTTTTTATTATGTACCTCGTCTTTTTCTTTGTGATGCGCAAACCGTTCTGGAAAATGAATCTGTTGTTTCTCGCCACGTCGTCTGGTCTGTTTCTCCTGTTTGCCGGGGCTTTTTAGGCATGGGGCCGTTTATGTCGAAGGTGGAGTACGTCTCGGTTGTGCAGAGTGTAAAAAACAAGTGGCAGGCCGTGCCCGTGCAGGCGTCGAGCAATAAGCCGATTGACGTCACGCTCGTCTACAGCAAAAGGGACTGTGAAAAGGTGTGCTGGCCAACCTTACGACAGCCTGATTTTGGTCCGGAACCAGTCGGGGCAGCCGCTGGGCATTGAGCTTTTGGTTCGCCTGCAAAACGAAAGTGGGGCCGTCATCGAAGACAAAACAGGCGTTGCCGCTCAAGCTCGCTGCGGGGGAAATCGTGCCGGTATGGACAGAAGATACAAACATGGAAGAAAACTTTTGGGAGCGGGTCAGTACGGTCACGGATGAGAGAGTAGCGGCGATTGCGTATCAGTTTTCTATTATTGACCGAAGATGAATGTGTCGAATTGTCAGACTGGATGAAACGAACGCCTCGCGTTGTGTTACAATAGAATGGCATGCTTGGTTCGGGTTCCCAAAATCATGCACGATGATGTTAGGAGGAAAGAGTTTGAGCGACGTTAAGATTTTCGCGATGGGCGGCCTCGGCGAGATCGGAAAAAATATGTATTGCGTCGAGTATGAGGACGAAATTATCATCATTGACTGCGGGTGAAGTTCCCGAGAATGAAATGTTCGGTATTGATCTGGTCATCCCCGATTTTCCTATTTGGTGGACAACCAGCACAAGATTAAAGCACTTTTGTTAACGCACGGACATGGATCACATCGGAGCGATTCCTTATATTTTTCAAGCAAATTAACGTGCCGATCTACGGTGGTCGTCTGACCCTGGGCTTGGTCAAGGCGAAGCTGGAAGAGCATCGCATGCAAAATGACGTGAAGATGATTCCGATCTCAGAAGATACGGAAATCCCCTTCAACCGCCTGAAAGCGTCCTTTTTCCGCACGAATCACAGCATTCCGGATTCGTTCGGGGTTGTGATTCATACGCCGGAAGGGATGGTCATTCATACAGGTGACTTCAAATTCGATATGACGCCAGTCGGACAGACGACCGAGTACGGCAAGATTGCGAAAATCGGGGCGAGCGGCGACGTTTTGGCGCTGCTCTCTGACAGTACGAACAGCGAGCGCTACGGCTTCACCATGTCGGAGCGCACTGTTGGCGAAGGGATTCTCGACGTGGTGCGCAAAGCGCGCGGGCGGATCATCCTGGCGACATTCGCGTCCAACGTGCATCGCCTGCAGCAAGTAGTAGACGCTGCCGAGCAGTGCAATCGCAAAGTAGCGGTGATTGGCCGCAGCATGGAAAAAGTGTTCCTGATCGGACAAGAACTGGGCTACATCCAGATGCCGGAGGGCATGCTGATTGATATCAAGCACATTGACAACTACGCCGACAATCAGGTGCTGATTATTTGCACCGGAAGCCAAGGCGAGCCGATGGCGGCATTGACCCGAATCGCTTCCGGATCGCACCGGACCGTGTCGATCTACCCGGAGGATACCGTCATTATCTCGGCTTCCCCGATTCCAGGCAACACGATCAATGTCAGCAGGACGATTGACAAGCTGTACCGCGCGGGCGCGAACGTCGTGCTCAGCCACGTGTTTGACATTCACGCGTCCGGTCACGGCAGCAGCGAGGAGTTGAAGCTCATGCTCAACTTCATTCGTCCCAAGTACTTTATCCCGATTCACGGGGAGTACCGGATGTTGAAGACGCACGCGAAGCTGGCGCAGCAGGTAGGAATTGAGGAGAGCAACATTTTCCTCATGGACAACGGCGAGGTGCTGAACTGCAACCGCGAAAAGGCATGGCTCAGCAAGGTTCACGCCGGCATCGTCCTGATCGACGGCAGCGGCATCGGCGACGTGGGCAACATCGTCCTGCGCGACGCAAGCATTTGGCAGAGGATGGCCTGATGGTCGTGGTCGTCAGCCTCGATATGAAAAACTTCAAGATTCTCACCGGACCTGACATTGTCAGCCGCGGCTTTGTGTACGTGCGCGGTTCGGAATCGCTCATCCAGGAAGCGACGCTGTTGGTTCGCCAGCGCCTCCAGGAAGCGTTGGACAAGAAGATCAAGGAATGGTCGGAGTTGAAGTCCCAGATCAACGAAGTCATCAAGCCGTTTATTTACGAAAAGACGGGCCGCAATCCGATGATTCTCACCATTTTGATGGAAGTGTAGGACTGGAGCACTTCTTCGTTCTCCCGGGGACGCGATCGGGTTATAATAATACGTAAATGGATACGTGATACAAAGGAGAGGTTGCCCCATGATGTCTTATGAAGCATATATGAGCCAAGTAATTCAACCGATGCGCGACGAACTGACGCGCAACGGATTTGTAGAGCTGCGCACAGCAGAAGAGGTTGAGCAGACGCTGCCAAACGCAAAAGGTCTGACGCTGGTAGTCGTAAACTCGGTTTGCGGCTGCGCGGCAGGGCTGGCTCGTCCGGCAGTGGTTCATTCCTTGAACCATTCCACCAAGCCAGACAACATTTACACTGTATTTGCAGGACAAGACAAGGAAGCGACAGCGAAAGCCCGCGAGTACTTTGAAGGCTACGCGCCATCTTCCCCGTCTTTTGCGATCATGAAGGACGGCAAAATCATGACGATGATCGAGCGTCATCAGATTGAGAACAACGACCTGCAAACGATCTCCAACCTGTTGACTACCGCTTACGACACGTACAAATAAGCTAGCATGGCCATGACAAGACGCTCGCGAACGGGCGTCTTGTTTCACATCCCGATGAACCTGAAAGGAGCTGCCCGCAGCATGCAGACCCGATCGTTTGGACGAGATCCGCATCAAGTCTCTTTGCTCGGCTTCGGCGCCCAGCGAATTGTGGACGAGCACGATTGCACCGAGGAGCAGGCAATCGCCATCATTCGGCGCGCCGTAGAAGCAGGAGTCAATTACTTTGATACAGCCCCTACATACAGCGCTGGACAGTCGGAGACACGGGTAGGACTGGGGCTTGCAGGCTTGCGCGACCGCGTGTGGATCGCGACGAAGACGGGAGGACGCACGCGCGACCTGGCCCTGAAAGATTTGGAGGGCAGCTTGAAGCGGCTGCAGACCGATTACGTCGACGAGTGGCGGATGCACAACATCATGCAGCCGCACGATCTGGAGGCGATTTTTGCAAAAGGAGGCGCGCTGGAAGCGATGCTGGAAGCGCGAGAGCAAGGGCTTGATCCGCAAATCAGCATCAGCGGGCACACAGACCCGCGCCTGCTGGCAGAAGCGATTCGCCGCTTTCCTTTTGACAGCGCCCTCGTCGCTTTGTCTGCTCTCGATCATTTCATCTACAGCTTTGCGCACGATTTCGTTCCGCAAGCGGTGGAAAAAAGGCGTCGCGGTCATCGGCATGAAAGTGATGGGGCTGGGCAAGCTGGCTCCGTGGACAGAGCAAGCGCTGCGCTATACGTGGAGTCTCCCCGTTTCGACGGCGATCCTCGGCGTGAGCAGAATGGACGAGCTGGAAGCGGACTTGGCCGCGGCCAACGCCTTCGTGCCGATGACGGACATCGAACGCGTGGAGCTGTTTCAACAGATCATGCCGCTGGTGCGCCCGGACGTGCTGCGCTGGAAGGCGCGCGAATGGATGGCTGGCGAATGGTATCAGTTGCCGGAGCTGTCTTTTTGACAAAAGCGAAAGTCTCTTCTGATTTTCTGGAAGGGGCTTTCTTTTTGTTTTTTTAGAGCATGGCTGGAAACAAGCTGGTGGTCATAACCGGAGCTACGCGAGGATTGGGCAGGTCGATGGCAGAGCGATTTTCACGAAGCAGGCTGGAGCGTGGCAGGCTGTGGCCGTTCGGCCGTGGCGCTCGATCCGGGCGGCAGTATTGACACCTCCATGCTGCGTTCCCTGCTCGCCGCAGGAAGTGGCAATGACCCGGCCAGCGAGGTGCCGATGGCCATTCCCAGGTTGTTCGCGACATATACGATGTTGAACAGCTCTCGGCGCTGCTCTTTCCAGCGAAAGCCGATGAACGCCTGAATCGCCGGAACGACAGGTTGAAGGTAAAGCCAAGCCCGGTCATCAGCGCGATGTAAACAGGCCAGCTATCGTGAGCGGAATCGACAACTGGATGAGTCCTTGAACCAGCAAGGCCCCGACGATCAGCCGTTTGGCGCCCAGGCAGTGAAAAAGCGTCCCGCCGACGAACTGCCTCACAATTCCTGCCAGCGATTAAACCATCAGCACAAAGCCTGCCTCGGTCATGGAGCGTTGCAAAATCGTATGTACGTACAAAGTGGTAAGCGGCCACATGAAAGCGCTGCCGGAAGAGTTGATGAAGCTCGCAACCAGGAAGAACAGGGCTTCTCGCGGATACCGCTGCAAAAAGGAAGTGGGAGAAATCACGGCCGGTCACCCCTTTGGGATTGTGTTGCTTGTAGTATAACGAATATTTTAAACATTGCAAACATAAAAATATAAAAAGTGAAAAGCACCCAAATAAAGGCTGCTCCACATCCTATAGATTCGAGTATACTAAACAAGTGGTGAGATGAGTTCATGTGATACAGAGAATAAAAGGTGGAGTAGTTCTTTATGCGAATGTGGAAACGGGTGTTGCTCCTGATGTTTGTCGCGATTGCCGCGACAGCAGGTTATTACGGATACTCTTTTTATCAGTTTGCTCACAATATTCAAGAGCCGAATGTCATTCGGCCAGCCCCGCCGGATGGCGGTGCCGCGACGAAAGCGGCGGAGATTCCGGAATGGGATGGCGAAGAGCGGGTGAACATCCTGTTGATGGGTGTGGACCGCAGGGGAATGAAAAATAACGGACTCCCCGTTCGGACTCGATGATGCTCGTCAGTATCGACCCGGCCTCCAAGCGCTACGACGTATTTTCCATTTTGCGCGACACGTACGTAGACATTCCGGGGAACGGCAGCTCGCGCATCAACTCGGCGATCGTGGAGGGCGGACCGGAACTGGCGATGAAGACCGTCAGCCAGTTTACAGGGCTTCCGGTGGACCGCTACGTCATCACCGACTTTGAAGGCTTCAAGGCTTTGATTGACTCTGTCGGTGGTGTCGAGATTGATGTGGAAAAAAATATGTACTATCACGACCCGACCGATAAAGGCATCTACGACATCAATTTGAAAAAGGGACTGCAGCAACTGGATGGCAACAAGGCTCTGCAATACGTTCGTTTTCGCCATGACGCCACATCGGACTACACGCGCACAGAGCGTCAGCGCAAGCTGCTGACGGCTGTGGTGAGCCAGATGAAGAGCGGCACGACCTTGATTCAATTGCCGTCCATCCTGAAAGAAGTGACGCCGTATATCCAGACGAATATCAGTTCCATGGATATGCTGAGGCTGTCTGCGCTTGGGCTGAAATTAAACACCGCGGAGCCAGGCAACTACCAATTGCCGCCAATGGGGATGTTCCGCGAATCCCATCGGGCAGGCGCGGTGCTCATTCCGGATGTCGACCAGATCCAGTCTTTTATCAAGGAAAGCTGGAACCGCCAGCAGAAGAAGCGGTTTCGCAAACGAATAGCACGACCGATAGCAACGAAAACAGCACGCCAAATTGAGCGTGCTGTTTTTTTGTGTTTTCGGGCAGACTAACCATGATTTGCTATGTATGGGGGTGAGGGGAATGGACCAGGAGATTGCGCGTAAATGGTTTTCCCATACAGGGGACTTGCGAACGGAACATATCGACGAGCCGGACGGCCGCATGCGGCTGTATTTTTTGACCAGCATGGCGGATGCCAAGTCGTTTACAGCGAGCTCATCCCGAAGCTGAGAGAAATTTGTCTGGCTGAGGCAAGCATAGGGGAAGTGGAGCGGCAGCTCGGGGGAGCCGGGAGCAATCGGGTCTATCACACCCAGGAGGCGATTCAGCGCCTGCTCGAAGGCTATCGCCCAAGGAAGCGTTTCTCATCAAGCTCGTGCACGGGAAATTCCGGATTGGCAGCTACGACACGTCCGTCCCGGCGCAAATTTTCGGGAAGACCGACAAGAACCGCGGCAATCCCAAGGATATGGTGCACCTTGCTTTTGACACGATTTCCAGCAACGCCCGAATCAAGCTGGAGCAAGTATCGCCGCCGGTGTTCGATATTCGCATACGCTTGAAGGCGAGAATCCTTGAGAAAGCGACGTTTCATTTTCACGTCAATGCCACCATCATTCGCAACGGAGTAATGGATTAAAAAAGTTTTTCCTGTGATTGCTATTGACGGGATATTTTCAAAAAGGATATAATCCGGTTTGTATCATGAAAATATGAAAAACGAACATAATATACGTGGAAATCTTTCTTATCAAGAGAGGCGGAGGGACAGGCCCGATGAAGCCCGGCAACCGGTTCATTTTTTGAAATGGACGTCGCGGTGCCAATTCCTACAAGATTGGTTGGATCTTGATAGATGAGAAGGGTGGATGCGAACGTATACATGCGTTGCAGCCCCTTTTTCGTTTATGAAAAAGGGGTTTTTACGTTTTTCACAAGGATTTTGCTGGGAGGTGGATGCGTTGATTCAATTGAAAAATTTGCATAAAAGCTATCAAGTGCAGGGCAAGACGATTCCGGCGTTGCTCGGGATTGATCTTTCTATAGATAAAGGGGAAATTTACGGGATTATCGGCCATTCCGGGGCGGGGAAAAGTACCTTGATCCGCTGCATCAACCTGCTGGAGCGCCCTACGTCGGGACAAGTCATCGTCGATGGGGTCGACCTGACCAAGCTCGACGATGTCAAGCTGCAGGAAAAGCGCCGCGAGATCGGGATGATTTTCCAGCACTTCAACCTGCTGTCCTCGTCCACCGTCGGGGAAAATGTCGCGTTTCCGCTCAAGCTGGCCAAGCGTCCGAAGGCGGAGATTCAGAAAAAAGTGGACGATCTGCTCAAGCTGGTAGGGCTGGAAGCGCACCGGGACAAATACCCGTCCCAGTTGTCCGGCGGCCAGAAGCAGCGCGTCGGCATCGCGCGGGCGCTGGCAAACGATCCGAAAGTGCTGCTGTGTGACGAAGCGACCTCGGCGCTCGATCCGCAGACGACCAACTCGATTTTGGCGCTGCTTTTGGACATCAACCGCAAGCTGGGATTGACCATCGTGCTGATTACGCACGAGATGCACGTCATCCGCTCCATTTGCGACCGCGTAGGCGTGATCGACGGCGGAAAAATCGTCGAGTCGGGCGAGGTGCTGGACGTGTTTCTCAAGCCGCAGCATCCGACTACGCAGGAATTTGTCGAGCAGGTGGCAGATTCCACCGAGCTGCGCGAAGCTGTCGCGCACGAAAAAGCAGCGGGGAACCGCACGATTGCGCGCGTCACCTTCCTGGGAGAAAAGACGTACCAGCCGATTTTGTTCCAGACGATGCAGGAGACAGGCACAGTATTCAGCATTTTGCAGGGAACGATTTCCCGCATGAAGGATACGCCGTACGGCCAACTGGTCGTCGAACTGGAAGGCGATGTCCGTCAAAACGAAAAAACCATCGAGACGTTGCGTCAGCGTGGTTTGGAAGTAGAGGTGATATAGATGGACTGGACAATGGAAAATGTGGATTGGTCGGAGATCGCTGAGGGTACACTAGACACACTGACGATGCTGGGTTTCTCCACGTTGTTTACGATCCTGATCGGCTTGCCGCTGGGAATCATTTTATTCCTTACTTCACGTGGACAGTTGCTGCAAAACAAGGCGTTTTACTCGGTTGCTTCATTCATCGTCAACGTATTGCGTTCCGTGCCGTTCATCATTCTGATGATCTTGCTGATTCCGGTCACGAAACTGATCGTCGGCACTTCGCTCGGCGTACTCGGAGCGATTCCGCCGCTCGTGATCGGGGCCGCCCCGTTTTTTGCGCGGCTGGTGGAAACCTCTCTGCGCGAGGTAGATCGCGGAGTCATTGAGGCCGCCCAGTCGATGGGGGCGTCCAATTGGCAAATCATCTGGAACGTCCTGCTGCCAGAGTCTCGTCCGGGACTGGTGGCCGGAATTACGATTACGACCGTTGCGCTCGTGTCCTACACGGCCATGTCCGGGGTAATCGGCGGCGGCGGTCTGGGCGACTTGGCTATCCGTTACGGTTATCAGCGCTTCCAGACCGATGTCATGATTGTCACTGTCGTCATTTTGCTCGTGTTGGTGCAGATCTTACAGTCGCTGGGTGATCGCCTGGTATTGCGTTTCAGCCGCAAGTAAGGTCTTTCCCATAGAAGTTTGCAAGTACAAAGATCAAAAAAAGTAGGGGGAAATCATTTATGAAAAAGCTAGTCGTATCTGTACTTTCTACCGTATTGGCATTTTCTTTGGCAGCGTGCGGAGGCAAAACGGAGACTGCTCCAGCTCCAGCCGAAGGCGGCGCACAAGGCGGACAACAAGAAGTGACATTGAAAGTAGGCGCTTCTCCGGTTCCACACGCAGCAATCCTGAAGCACATCGCACCAAAACTGAAAGAACAAGGCGTAAACCTGGAAGTACAAGAGTTCACCGACTACGTACAACCAAACGTACAGCTCAACGAAAAACAACTCGACGCAAACTTCTTCCAGCACAAGCCTTACCTGGAAGACTTCAATAAAGGACAAAACATGGATCTGCAACCTGTAGTTGCGGTTCACATCGAGCCATTTGGCGCTTACAGCAAAAAAGTGAAATCGGTTGACGAACTGGCGGAAGGCGCAACTATCGCGCTGCCAAACGACCCGACCAATAGCGGCCGCGCCCTCGCTCTCCTGGAGAAAAACGGCGTCATCAAGCTCAAAGAAGGCGCTGGCATCAGCGGAACTGTGAAAGACATTGTGGAAAACAAGAAAAACCTGAAGTTCAAAGAGGTTGAAGCAGCGATGCTGCCGCGCGTTCTGGAAGAAGTGGACCTGGCGCTGATTAACACCAACTACGCGCTCGAAGCGAAGCTCGTGCCAACCAAAGACGCTCTGTTCATCGAAGACAAGGAATCTCCATATGCGAACTTCCTGGTAGCTCGTCCTGACAACAAAGACTCCGAAGCCATCCAAAAGCTGGCGAAGGAATTGAACTCCCCTGAAGTGAAAAAATTCATTGAAGACGAATACAAAGGTTCCATCATCCCGGCATTCTAAGGAAAAGTAATTGATGGATCAACAAATAAACCCAATTGGCCCTTTAAGGCTGTTGGGTTTATTTCTGTTTACAAAAGAATAAATATTCATAAAATTTAATTAAATATCACCGAACCCCATTTTCAAGAAATCTGTCGTCGAGTATATTGTGGTGGCGATAGAAAAAATTTGATAAGGGGGAAAATTCTGATGAAGGGAACATTCAAAATGTTTGTCGGCCTGACATTGGTGGTCGGAAGTCTTTTGGCAGGCTGTGGAGGCAGTCCGACTTCGACTGCACCTGCTGCTGCTCCTGCGGGTGAGGCTTCGTCTGGCGCGCCTGCCAGCACAAAGCCGCAAGTGTTTCGGGCCAATCTGACCAGCGAGCCATCGACGGCAGACCCTGGGCTCGCCAAGGACACTACCTCAGGGGCGATCGTCCGTGCCACTTTTGACGGCTTGACCAGGCTGGACAAAGACGCGAAGCCGATGAACTCGGTTGCGTCTGATGTGAAAATATCCGACGACAAACGGGTGTACACGTTCACGATTCGCGACTCCAAGTGGAGCAACGGCGATCCGGTGACGGCGCACGACTTTGAATTTGCCTGGAAACGCGTCCTCGATCCAAAGCTGGGAGCCGAGTATGCGTATCAGCTCTACTACATCAAAAATGCGGAAAAAGTACACACAGGCAAGGCGCAAGCAGACGAGCTGGGGGTAAAAGCTCTGGATGACAAGACGCTGGAAGTAACATTGGAAAACCCGACACCGTTCTTCCTGGAACTGACGGCATTTTACACGTATTATCCTGTAGACAAAAAGGTCGTAGAGGCCAATCCGAACTGGGCGAATGAAGCAGCAACACACGTGAGCAACGGGCCATTCAAGATGACGGGCTGGGAGCACAAGAGCAAGATCGTTTTGGAGAAGAACGAAAACTATTGGGACAAAGACGCTGTCAAGCTGGACCGGATCGAGTTTGCCATGATTGAGGATGATAACACAGCGCTGTCCATGTTTGAAAACGGCGAGCTGGACTGGGCGGGTCAACCGCTTGGCGGCCTGCCAACCGATGCGATTCCGTCCCTGAAAGAAGCAGGCAAACTCGTCGTTCATCCAAAGGCGACGATGTATTGGTACAAAATCAATACCACCAAAGGAGTGCTGCAAAACGTAAAAATTCGCAAAGCACTCGCTTATGCGGTTGATCGCCAAAGCATCGTGGACAACATCACACAGGTCGGCCAGGTGCCTACGATGGGGATGCTGCCGCAATCCATGATTATCAAGCCGGAGGGCTACTTCCGCGACAACGACGTGGAGACAGCGAAAAAGCTGCTGGCGGAAGGCATGCAGGAGTTGGGGCTGAGTCAGTTTCCGACCATCACCATGTCGTACAACCCGACAGACCGCCACAAAAAAATCGCCGAAGCCATGCAGGACCAGTGGAAGCGCAACCTTGGCATCGACGTGAAGCTGGCGATCAAGGAATTTAAGGTGCATTTGCAAGATTTGCATGAACTGAATTACGAGATTGGCCGTTTGGGCTGGAATGCCGATTTTAACGATCCGATCAACTACCTGGAGATGTTCCGCGATGCGAAGACGGGAAACAACGACACAGGCTGGGAGAACGCGCGCTACAAGGAGCTGCTGCAACAGTCGGCCATGGAGAGTGATCCGGAGAAGCGCAAGCAGCTTTTTGCGGAAGCCGAGCAAATTTTCATGGATGCCATGCCTGTAATCCCACTGTTTACGGACGTGGATGTCTGGGTGCAGAGTGATAAGGTAAAAGGCGTGCAAGTGGACGGACTGGGCTTTATTGATCTGAAGTGGGCGGAAATGGTCGAGTAACAGGCAAAAACCCCAGAGGCGAAGTGCCGAGGCAGCTCGCTGCTGGGGTTTTCCTTCCTTTTTGCCCGGAATTAATAGCCAAAATCCAACGTTTTTCCGGTTTCTGCATATGTTTTGATGTTGGAGAGAATCATCGGCCAATGGTTGCTCGCGTTGGCGAAGGAAGGGTGATCTTCGATCCACTGGTCGTTAATCAGCGTCAGCCGCGTGCATCCGCCAACAGGCTCCAATTGGAAAGTTACGCGCGATTGAAGCTCGGCGTGGTTGGCGTGGTACGAAGGGCCGGGATGTTCCAGGAAGCTGAAGGTTTGCTGCGGCTCAAACGCCAAAACCTTGCCGTACACATGGACAGTTTCGTCGCCATCATTTCCGGGACCGACATAAGCGAGATCGTCCCCTACCTGAAAAGTAGAGCGGATGACAGAGCCAAAAAACGTATGCTTGACTCCTTCTTCCGAGGTAAGAACGTGCCAGACGTGCTCCGGGGTGGCCCCGATGTAAAAATCGAAACGCAGTTCCATAGCAGTGCCTCCTGTTTCCATTCATTTTCAAATTGTAATCGTTTGCTGTTGCTACTACTCTTAGTATAGGCAGATAATGGAGGGGCGTATTGTAAAAATGCGACAGGAGGCGGCGCTATGGAAAAAAAGCAGGACATGCTGCCAAAAGGTGTGCTGCATGCCATGCTTGGCGGAAAAAGTTTTCGCTGCAAAGGTATGAACCAGGCGGCGACGTCGGTTACTTCGTCCAGCATTACTGGGTGGTCAGGTGGGATTTGCGCGGGCAAGCTCCTTACTCCCAAACCGTTTTGGCCCACCCCAATGTGAATCTGGTGTTTGAAGAGGGCGCCACAGGCATATTCGGTGTCGCTTTGTCCACGTCCTCGCATTTGCTGGCTGGCCAAGGCCATGTGTTCGGAGTGAAGTTCAAACCAGGCGGCTTTTATCCATTTTGGCAAAAGCCGGTTTCGCAGTTGTACGGCACGGTTACTACGTTGGAAGAAGTGTTTCAGGTGGAGACAGCCCCGCTGGAAGCCGAGATGCTTGCCATGCCGGAAGACGCCCAGATGGTTCGCCGCATCGAAGCGTTTTTGGGCGAGCGTCTGCCGGAGCGCGATCCGAATGTAAAGAGAGTAAGCGAGCTGGTCGGCTTGATTCAGGCAGATCGGACGGTGCTGAAGGTAGAGGATGCGAGCCGACTGTCCGGAATGAGCATCCGGACGATGCAGCGCTTGTTTGACCGCTATGTTGGCGTCAGTCCGAAATCGGTAATCCAGCGCTACCGACTGCACGAAGCGGCGCAGATGATCGACCAGGGAGCCGTCAGCGACTGGCTGGACTTGTCCATCGCGCTCGGCTACTACGACCACTCGCATTTTATCCGCGACTTCCGGGCGATTGTCGGTGTATCGCCGCAAGAATACCGGCAGACCCAAACTTTATAATTGTAAACAAAGTCCCCTGTGACGTCGCTTTTTCGCGATGGGAGGGGGCTTTTTGTTTTGCCTCGGTGAGCGGCGATACTCCTAAGATTTGCATAGTTTTTCTTGTGCGAGGCATACTTCATGTAATGAAGAATGTGAATTTATTTCCCTTAATATAATTTGATCTTTGAATAAAACATAATTAAACTTGCTTAAAATGTCTTCAATATTACTAAAAATGCAGTATATTTGTTGAAGTAGCTTTCCATGGAGTGTTACACATACAAAGGGGGTCAACACTAATGAAAAAAAGCGTATTTGCAGCGATGAGTTCCATCCTGGTTCTGAGTGCGGCGCTGGCTGGCTGTGGCGGCGGCGAGAAAGCAGGAGAGCAAGGAAATTCTGCTGGAAGTGAACAAACTAGCGGTCCAAAAGTTCTGCGCATGAACATGAAGAGTGAGCCGCCGACGGCTGACCCTGGCTTGGCTGAAGATTCCACATCCGGTGCTGTTTTGCGTGCGACTTTTGATGGTTTGACTCGTATCGGTGAAGATGGCAAACCGCATGAATCCGTAGCGGAAAAAATCGACGTTTCTGAAGATGGACTTACTTATACATTCCACCTGCGCGACAGCAAATGGAGCAACGGTGACCCGGTAACAGCGAAAGACTTTGAATACGCGTGGAAGCGAGCGCTCGATCCGAAGCTCGGCTCCACTTATGCTTACCAATTGTACTACCTGAAAAACGCTGAGGAGTACAACACCGGAAAAGCGAAAGCAGAAGATGTGGGCGTGAAAGCAACCGATGACAAAACATTGGTTGTTACGTTGAAAAACCCGACTCCGTTCTTCCTGGAGCTGACTGCTTTCTACACCTACTACCCGGTGAACCAAAAAGTGGTCGAATCCACACAAAACTGGGCGGGTGACGCCAAAACGCACGTAGGTAACGGTCCGTTCAAGATCGAGACTTGGGAGCATAAGAGCAAGCTCATTCTCGCGAAAAACGAAAACTACTGGGATAAAGATGCTGTAAAACTGGACAAGATCGACTTCTCCATGGTAGAGGATGAAAACACCGAGCTGTCCATGTTTGACAACGGCGACCTCGATTGGGCAGGTGCTCCTACAAGCGCACTCCCAACAGATGCAATCCCGGCACTGAAAGAGTCCGGCAAAATGCAAACCCGTGCGATTGCGGGTACGTACCTGTACAAATTCAACACGGAGAAACCGCCGTTCAACAACGCGAAAATCCGTAAAGCGTTCGCTTATGCGATTGACCGCAAAACGATCATCGACAACGTAACGCAAGCGAACCAGGAGCCGGCAATGGGTCTGGTACCTCCAACAATGGCTGTGGCAACTAGCCCGTACTTCAAGGACGGCGACGTGGAAACAGCGAAAAAACTGCTGGAGGAAGGGATGAAGGAAGAAGGCATCACCAAGCTGCCAACTCTGACTCTTTCCTATAATACGTCCGAAGGTCACAAGAAAATCGCGGAAGCTATCCAAGACCAATGGAAAAAAGCGCTCGGCGTAGAAGTGAAGCTGGAAAACAAAGAGTGGAAAGTATTCCTGGACGACCTGCACCAAGGCAAGTTCCAGATCGCTCGCTCTAGCTGGACTGGC
The DNA here is from genome assembly GCF_004117055.1 of Brevibacillus agri. Classification (NCBI taxonomy): domain Bacteria; kingdom Bacillati; phylum Bacillota; class Bacilli; order Caryophanales; family Paenibacillaceae; genus Brevibacillus; species Brevibacillus agri. The sequence goes on along the minus strand of NZ_CP026363.1, from coordinate 5,359,393 downwards.
GACTACAACGATCCGTACACCTTCCTGGATCTGTTCAAACTGAAAAAAGGCAGCAACAACGATACCAACTGGGAAAATCCCAAGTATCAAGAGCTGCTGAACCAATCCGCGGTGGAAAAAGACCCGGAAAAACGCAAACAAATCCTGGCGCAAGCGGAAGCGCTGCTCATGGACGAAATGCCAGCCGCGCCAATTTACTACTACACGCATTCCTATGTGAAGAGCGACAAAGTACAAGGCGTTGTGCTCGACGGTCTCGGCTTCGTAGACTGGAAATGGGCAGACATTAAATAAGAAAGCCAAGCGAACGATAAGAAGAAGGGCGAATAGCCCTTCTTTTTTTGGCGAAAAATAAAGCGCAAAGGATGGGAGATTCTTCATCTATCAACAAAATGGGGAGGAGAGCTGTTCGCAACTATAAATATTTTTAAAATTCAAACGAGGCGTGGGACAAGCCTCTCACTGACGCTGTCTCATGGTAATCTTGTGTGCAGCAAAGAAAAAGGTGGGGAGGTCCATGGAGAAAACCGCGATAAATCAACATTTTCAAGCTGTCTATACTAACGGGAATCATTTTCCATCGAGTTTTATCAATAAATTATTTTTTATAAATCATTAATCATCTTTATAAATAAATAAAAATTTATTAAATCATTCTAAAACATATCATTAGCGTTGCATAAAAAATGAATCCATCTATTGTCAAATTATTCTGAATGACATTTTCAACTTCACAACCAAAAACGAGAACAGCCAAGCAAAAGGTAGCCACTATCCATTTGGTAGTTTTATACATTTATTACAACATCGACAACAACAAACAACACTTACTTCCTTTTCTGTCGCCCTCTGGATGTTCGTTTGGATTGGTAATCCATTCTGCCTATCCATTGTTCAAAGGTCTGCCAGAGAAACACTTTGAGCCATCTACTGATTTGCAGCAGACTGTGCTGACTGTTTCTTTCCAGCTTTACAAGAAGCAACAAGCAGTAAGCAATGAGAGCGAGAAAAACTTGATTCCAGACCGCATTTTCACTTGTTCCATAGAACGTCTTGATCTTTGCGTGTTGTTTCATCCATTTGAAAAACAGTTCTATTTGCCAGCGCCAACGGTAGATGTCGCTCAATTCTTCTGCTTCTAAGTCGAACCGATTGGTGATGATTCGAATACGATTTCCTTTCGAATCATGCGTTTCAATCAGTCGTAACACATTATCCACCCGTTTTTGTGGCGTTCCAAGAAGGATCATGGAGTCAGATAAAACGGAGCTTTCTGGTGGTACTTTGAAAGTATACAAATGACGAGTTTCCGCGTTATCCTTGAGACGTGAAGCAAAAAAGATGCCCTGATCGGTATACTCATCGAACTTTTCATAATCCACGTACCCTCGATCAAAGACGTACATGGCTCCGATCTCATCAATCAGCGACTCCATTTGGGTGCGGTCATTGGATTTGGCACAAGTTAGGGAAATCTTTTCAGGATAGACATCCTCCTGGCTTGCGAAAACGAGACGAAGATGAATTTTGATTCCTGCCTTTGTTTCGCGAAAGGTTGCCCACTTATACTTTTGCAAACATAATCCAATTGTAGTGGAATCAATGATCTTTATGTGTTTTCGAAGAGAGCAGGCTTTTCCGGAAACGCGTTGAATTTGCTGGACAAGGTCGACAAAAACTTCTTCAAGCAAAGCAGGTTCTACCCGATTGTTTTTTCGACTAAGCTGTGCGGGGCTGATCGATGACAGTCCTAATTCTTGCTGAAATTTCTTTGATAGAACATCGTCAGCAATGGCTCGAAGCCCTTCGCGTTGCTGAAGTTGGGCATGTAAAAATAGGAGAAGATACGCTTTTGTCGTCAGCTTCTTCACGTACTTGTCTTGATCCGTTTCGTCAATTCGTTGTTGAAGTTTCATAATATTGATGGGTGCAACCCATTTACCAAATGAAGAAAATAGGGTATTCTTGTCCATGAGCTATCCTTTGCGTTGGATTTGGACAGGAACTACCTGACCTTTCCAGTGTAAAGGATTTTTTTGTTCCCTAGACAACCAAATACCAAAGATTATGTGTATTTTGAATGATGGGAAAAGATTAATGCAACGCTAGTGAAAACATATTTAAAAATAATATAAAAGCATGTATATTGAAAAAAGATTTAGAAAAGGGGGATTACTTGTATGAAAAAGAATGTTTTCGTAGCAATGAGTTCTATCCTCGTTCTTGGTGCGGCACTCGCAGGATGCGGCGGCGGCAACCAAGCAGCGCCAGCAGATAACAACGCAGCAGGCAATAAAACAGAAACCACTGCACCAGCAGCGGGACCAAAAGTACTGAAATTGAACCTGCACTCCGAGCCGCCAACAGCAGACCCAGGTATCGCGGAAGACACTACTTCCAGCACAATCATCACTGCTACCTTCGAAGGTCTGACTCGCGTAGGCAAAGACAACAAAGTGCATGAAGCAGCAGCAGAAAGCTATACCGTATCTGAAGACGGTAAAAAATATACATTCAAAATTCGCGATGCAAAATGGAGCAACGGCGATCCTGTAACAGCGAAAGACTTCGAATTCGCCTGGAAACGCGCGCTCGATCCGAAAACAGCTTCCAACTACGCTTACCAACTGTACTATGTGAAGGGTGCGGAAGCATTCAACAAAGGTACTGGTAAAGTAGAAGACGTTGGCGTAAAAGCGCTCGACGACAAAACACTGGAAGTGGAACTGACAAACCCAACTCCGTTCTTCCTGGAGCTGGTAGCGTTCAAAACATACTTCCCGGTTCACCAAAAAACAGTTGAAGCCAACGACAAATGGGCTACTGACGCGAAAACAATCGTGGGTAACGGTCCATTCAAAATGGAAACATGGGAACACAAGAGCAAACTGGTTGTCGTGAAAAACGAGAACTACTGGGATAAAGACAACGTAAAACTGGACAAAATCGAGTTCTCCATGGTAGAGGATGAGAACACTGAGCTGTCCATGTTTGAAAACGGCGAGCTGGATTGGGCAGGTGCTCCAACTTCCGCATTGCCAACTGACGCGATTCCTGCTCTGAAAGAGTCTGGAAAAATGACAACCCAACCAATCGCGGGTACTTACTTCTACCGCTTCAACACAGAAAAAGCGCCATTCAACAACGCGAAAATCCGTAAAGCGTTTGCTTACGCGATCGACCGTCAAAGCCTGATCGACAACATCCTCCAGGCAGGTCAGTTGCCAGCAACCGGTTATGTACCACCGAGCATGGCTCTGAACAAAGATGGCTACTTCAAGGACAAAGACCTCGAAACAGCGAAAAAATTGCTGGAAGAAGGTATGAAAGAAGCTGGCATCAGCAAGCTGCCAACTCTGACTCTGTCCTACAACACTTCCGAAGGTCACAAAAAGATCGCAGAAGCAATCCAAGACCAATGGAAGAAAAACCTCGGTGTAGACGTGAAGCTGGAAAACAAAGAGTGGAAAGTATACCTGGATGACGTACACCAAGGTAAATACCAAGTAGCTCGCGCTGGTTGGCTGGGTGACTTCAACGATCCGATCAACTTCCTGGAAATGTTCAAGGAAAAAGACGGCGGAAACAACGATACTCGTTGGGAAAATCCGAAGTACAAAGAGCTGCTGAACCAATCCGCTCTGGAAACAGATCCGGAAAAACGGAAAGCGATCCTGGCTGAAGCTGAGCAAATCCTGATGGATGAAATGCCAGTCATGCCAATCTACTTCTACACGCAATCTTGGGTGAAAAACGACAAGGTTGACGGCGTAATCATCGACGGTCTGGGTGCTGTTGACTACAAATACGCTGACATCAAACAATAATAGAAGCAAAGCAACCGATTTAAGGAAGAGGGGCGTTTTTGACGCTTCTCTTCTTTTTTGTTTGAAAAGCGGGTGTTGATCGGGGCTGAAAATTCTCACCCGAAAAGGGGCGAACCATTTTTTTCCTAGTCGAGTTGCATCAAAACTAACTAAAAGAAAAAACATCCAAAAATCCCTTTTTCTTGTATACTGATGATAGAAGTGTATACAAAAAAACGAGGTGCTTGATCGTGAAAAAGAATGTCGTTGCAGTCGCAGGTGCGATGCTGATTCTCGGCGGGAGCTTGGCAGGGTATGCGGATGCCGGGCAAGCGGCGGAGCCAAAAGCAAAAGTATTAAGAATGAACATGCATTCCAATCCCCCAACCGTAGATCCGGGCATTGCTGAAGATTCAACGTCCGGCACAATAAGCAGGGCAATCTTCGAAGGGTTGACTCGTTTGGGCAAAGACGGAAAAGTACATGTAGCAGCGGCAGAAAGCTATACCGTTTCGGCTGACGGCAAAACTTATACGTTCAAAATTCGCCCTGCCAAATGGAGCAATGGCGATCCGGTCACCGCCTATGACTTCGAATACGCCTGGAAACGTGCGCTAAGCCCCAGGACAGCATCGAATTACGCCTACCAGCTCTACTATTTAAAAGGAGCGGAAGCGTATAACAAGGGAACCGGGACGGCGAGTGACGTTGGTGTCAAAGCCGTCGACGCCAAAACATTGGTTGTGGAACTGACGAATCCGACCCCGTTTTTCACGGAGTTGACGGCTTTTTACACCTATTATCCTGTTAACAAAAAAGTCGTGGAAGCCGACAAGGAATGGGCAAGCAATCCCAAGACGATAGTAGGGAACGGTCCGTTTCAAATCGAGACATGGAAGCCCAAGCACCAGCTCGTTCTGACGAAAAACCAGAACTACTGGGACAAACAAAATGTAAAATTGGACAAGATTGATTTTTCTATGATTGATGACGGGTATGTAGAGCTGGAGATGTTTCGCAACGGCGATCTGGATTGGGCAGGCGCCCCTTTGTCTGAAGTCCCCATGGATTTCGAGCTTTCCTGGAAGTCGCCTGCGCTGTTTCATACGCAAGCGATCGCGGGCACTTACTTCTACCGCTTCAACACAGAGCAAGCGCCTTTTCACAATGCCAAAATCCGCAAAGCTTTTGCTTATGCACTGGATCGTCAAGCTTTGGTGGAGACCATGTTGGCCAACCACCTTCCCGCGACAGGTTTTGTGCCGCCGAGCATGGCTGTTGCATCTGGTGGCTACTTTACAGACAATCACACAGAAGAGGCCAAAAAGCTGCTTCAGGAGGGCATGAAGGAAGCGGGAATCGCAAAACTTCCTCCCATCACCGTCTCCTATAACACGTCGATGGGCCATAAAGCGATTGCTGAAGAAATCAGGGACCAGTGGAAGAAAAAGCTCGGGGTAGACGTGAAGCTGGAAAACAAAGAGTGGAAAGTATACATAGAGGACGTACACCAGGGGAAATACCAGATTGCGCGTGCGGGTTGGCTAGCCGACTTCAACGATCCGATCAACTTTTTGGAAATGTTCAAGGACAAAAACGGCGGAAACAACGACACGGGCTGGGAACACCCCAAATACAAAGAGCTCTTGAACCAATCCGCTTTGGAGCAGGACCCGGAAAAACGGAAGGCGATTTTGGCCAAGGCCGAGCAAATTTTAATGGACGAAATGCCGATTATGCCGATCTACTACTATGCCCAGAGCTGGCTGCAAAGCGAGAAAGTCGACGGCGCGATTTTGGACGGGCTCGGCATGATCGACTTCAAGTACGTCGATATCAAGCCTTAATCTTATATAGAGGAAATGATTCAAAGAAGAGGGGTGCCGCTGCCCTTCTTCTTTTTTTCTCCCGCATGGACAAATGACCAATCCATTGTGCTCCTGGCTACATAGAGTAAAAAGGAACAAACTGCAACCAGGGGGGATCGCTGTGGATATTGGCAAACTGCTCAGTATTGTAAGGTCAATTCCCAAGGATAAGCTGAAGACGGATGCAGGCTTGAAGGAAGTCATCCGCGATTTGGGCAAAAAAGCCGGTAAAAACTTCACGGATAAGGAACTGAACGGATATGTGGCGCAGTTTCGGCATATGTCCAAGACAGAAAACGTCGGCAGCCTGCTGAACAAGCTTTCCAAAAAAGGCGTCAACGCCAAAGACATCGACAGCCTGAAAAAGCGCTTTAAATAAAGGGGGGCTTACCAGGAGGGAGGTGGGATTATCGCTGCCAAAACGAGAAAGAAAAAGAAACAGGCCGGTGCCCAGGGGCAACTGATAGAGACGATGAACAAGCTGGCGGATGCGCACAATGTGAGCAATGCTCAGGTGATGCGCGAGATGAGCCAGATGAAGCAAGAACTGCAGGACATGAAGGATACGCTCGGAAGGCTGAAGGCCGCTCCCAATCAGGGGCCGCGGCGCAGCATTCTGTTTGGACCGCGCCGGCGTCCGATTCCCGTGCAGTCCGTCCCTGAGAAAGCAAAGCCTGCGATTTCCATTGAGGATTTGCTGCCATTGCTGCCGCATTTGAGCGGGGCTATCCCGCAACTGAAAAATCCGAAGGTGGCCGATTCCATCAAAGTGCTGTCCAATCCGGCCGTCCTGTCGATGATTCAACAGTTTATCGCCAACGGCGGCTTGAACATGCTGAAAGCGCCTGTAGAAGAAGTGAGCAGACGAGAACGGCGCGGGTTGTTTCGCTAATCGACAACTTTCTTGGTTTTCTGGACTGCTTCTTTGTCAAAAAGGAGCAGTCTTTTGTCTTTTTGGTACGAAAAGACTATAAACTTTACAGATGTTGACGCGTCTAATAGAATGGTGAACGTTGCACAATGGTCTAACGCCACACAACAGAACAGACATCACGGAGGAGGTCAGGATGAAAAGACGATTTTACCCTCTGCTTCTGGCGCTGCTGGTCCTGCTGCTTATCCCCGGTTGGGCGGCTGCGGCAAGTAGTGCAACTGAGGAAGCCGTCAACCTGATGATCGGTGGACAAGCAGTGACCCCGGACGTGCCACCAGTCATCAAGAGCGGGCGGACATTGGTTCCCGTGCGTGTCATCGCAGAAGGTTTGGGCGCGGATGTCGCCTGGAACGAAGCGAAGCGGACAGCGGTGATTACACGGGGTACGACGCAGCTTTCCCTCACATTGGACTCGCGCACAGCGCTATTGAACGGCAAGCAGGTAAAGCTGGATACGCCGCCTGTCATCTCCCAGCAGCGCATGCTGCTCCCTCTGCGGTTTGTCGGGGAATCGCTCGGGATCACTGTAGGGTGGGACAACAGCTCCCGCACCGTCATTGCTAACGAAACGCCACAGGTTACGCTGAACGGCCGTGCTCCTGAAAAAGCGATCAAGCTGTATCAAGTGTCGGACACCATGTACGTGTCTGCCGATGCGGTCGCGGAGCAGGTCGGACAAAAAGGCTTTGTATGGAATCGCCCGGAACGCGGCATGACGATCGACAGTCAACTGGTTCTTCCAATTGAGCAAGTAGAGGACGAGCTAGGCGGTTCGATCACTTGGAACAAGAAAAAGAATCTGCTTGAAATCGAAAGACTCAATCGGCTGACAGGTGTTACAAAGGATGGGGATCGCGTACATATTGAGATGAAGCTGCCCGTGCAGGCCAATTCTTTTGTGCTCACAGGCCCCCATCGCATCGTGCTGGACCTCCCGCAAACCGCTTTGGCGGACGATTTGGTGGAAGAGTTGAAAAAGAACGAAGAAAACGGCAGTATCGGAGAGTCAGAGGAGCGCAAGCAAGCAGCTTCTTCCGGCGAAGAGGACGAGCAGTCAGCAGCCAGCGAGCCAAAAGAAGAGCCGCTGATCGCAAGCCTGCGGTACAGCCAGTACAGTGCTTCGCCAGAGACCGTGCGTGTCGTGATTGAGCTGAACCAGAAGAGCGAGTATAATCTGGCCTATACAAAAGACGGCATTGAAGTGAAGCTGACGCCCAAGCCTAAGAAAACAGGCTACCTGATCGTAGTCGACGCGGGTCATGGCGGAAAAGACCCAGGTGCATTGGGCGTGGCGGGCAACCACGAGAAAGACTACACGCTGGCTGTCGCCAACAAAGTAGTCGCTTTGCTGAAGCAATATCCGGAGTTTCAAGTAGTGCCTGTGCGCACGACAGATGTGTTCTACGAGCTGTCCGAGCGTGTGGCAATCGCGAATGAGCTGGAGGCGGACCTGTTCTTGTCCATTCACGCCAACTCGTTCCCGAAACCGACGACAGGCGGTACGGAAACCTTCTATTACAATGCAAACAGCAAGACGTTTGCGCAATTGGTGCACAAGCACCTACAAGGAGCAACGCAGTTCCCGGATCGGGGAGTCAAGGCGAGCGGCTTTTACGTTATCAAGAACACGAAAATGCCAGCCGTGTTGACAGAGACAGGTTTCCTGTCCAATCCGCAAGAAAATGCGCTGCTGACCTCGCCTGCATTCCAGGACAAAATCGCGAAAGCCCTCGTTGCGGCTATCCGTGAATACTATCAGTCTTATCAGTAAGGGAGGCTTTCACGATGAAAAAAAGTCGGATGATCTGGGTGGCGGCTTTGGCTGTGCTGCTAATGGCTGGTTGCGGACAAAATGCGGCTCCTGCACCGCAGCCTACGGCACCTGTTGAACAGCCATCTGGCACGAACACTGACCCATCGACAGCAGAGCCGACACTCAACAAACAGGTCGTTACCGTCTACTATTCCGACGGCGACCTGATGGAGCTGCAAAAAGAGGAACAAGAAATCACTTTTGCAGAAGACATCGAAAAGTACAAGAAAACCCTCTCGCTTTTGGAGAAGCCGACAAAAGCAGAAGAGCACTTTCCGCTCTGGAAAGACTTCCGATACCATGACATCACTTTTGCGGATGGCACGTTGACGATTGATGCCGACAGCAAAAACCAGTACAACCTCGGCTCAAGCGGCGAAGGGATGGCGCTGGACGCGCTGAAGAAAACCTTTTTTCAGTTCCCGGAAGTAAAGCAAATCGTCTTCCTGGAAGATGGCAAAAAAGTCGAATCGTTGATGGGCCATGTCGATGTATCGGAGCCATTGACGCGCGACAACTAAACAGGCAATCGCCGAGTGAAGGCGGCACAACCTGGTAGCATCCAGGCTGTGCCGCCTTTTTGCTGTTTCGTCAAGCGGCTTGTTTTCGTTTTATACAGGGTTGGCTCCATCTTTAAAAAAGCTTAACAATCGCATCACAATCCTACAACATTCGACCTGTATAGTTTGTACTTGTAAGAGAGAAAAACAAACCGAACCTGTTAAGGAGGATTTTCATCCAATGAAAAAACTCAGCAAAATGTTTATGGCGCTGACATTTGTAGGGGCACTGCTCGCCGGATGTGGCAGCAACAGTGCGGCTCCATCGCAACAACAACCAGCGCAGCAACAACCAGCTACCCCGGCTCCGGAAAGCAACTCTGGTTCGACTACAACAACATCCGGTGAACCGATCACAGCAGTTGGTTCCACCGCTTTGCAGCCTCTGGTCGAGCAAACGGCCAAAGACTTTATGGCGAAAAATCAAGGTGTACAAATTCAAGTACAAGGCGGGGGAAGCGGAACAGGGCTGAGCCAGGTAGCAAGCGGCGCAGCAACAATCGGTAACTCCGACATTTTCGCAGAAGAGAAAAAAGGCATTCCGGCAAACGAACTGGTTGACCATAAAGTAGCCGTTGTCGGAATGGCAGCAGCGGTTAGCCCGCAAGTAAAAGTAGACAACCTGACCAAGCAACAACTGATCGACATCTTCACTGGCAAAATCACCAACTGGAAAGAAGTTGGCGGCGATGACATGAAAATCACGCTGGTGAACCGTCCGAAGTCTTCCGGTACTCGTGCAACATTCAGCAAATTCGCACTGGACGGAAAAGAAGAAGCAGAAGGCATCACAGAGGATTCCTCCGGTACTGTTCGCAAAATCATTGCCGAAACACCGGGCGCAATCGGCTACCTGGCTCTGTCCTACTTCAATGACTCCGTAAAAGCATTGAAACTGGATGGCGTGGAAGCAAACGCAGAAAACATCGCAACGAACAAATACCCAGTGTGGGCATACGAGCACATGTACACAAAAGGCGAGCCTACTGGTAACGCAAAAGCGTTCCTGGATTACATCCTGTCTGAAGAAGTGCAAAAGAAAACGATTGTCGATCTGGGCTTCCTGCCAATCACAGACATGAAAGTAGAACGCGACGCTGAAGGAAAAGTAACACAAAAATAAGACACTCACGGGTCAACAGCAAAATAGAGGGGTGGAGGGGCCTTACCCCTCATTTTGCTTGCGCGAAAGCCGTTTTCTTTCTAGGAGGGAGAACATGAACCATCGTATTGAAGGGGTAGAGACAAATCGCCAATCGCTGATTGCGCGAAAAATGCTGACATATAACAAACGTCAATTTACAGAGAACATGACGGGCCGAACGATTGCCATGGTCTGTGCGGCCTTGCTGGTCATCGTCGTTTTGTCGATTACGTACTTCATCGCTTCAAAAGGGCTGTCCACCTTTTTTGTCGACGGCGTCAGTATCAGCGAATTTTTAACACAGGTGAAATGGGACCCGGAGGGCGAGCCTGCACTCTACGGTGTGTTCCCGTTCATTCTCGGATCGTTTTTGGTGACGGCTTTGGCTGCGTTGATCGCGGCACCGCTCGGGATCGGGGCGGCTATTTTCATGACGGAAATTTTTCCGGGCTTCGGCAAAAAAGTGTTGAAGCCGGTGATCGAGCTTTTGGTTGGCATTCCATCCGTTGTGTACGGATATGTTGGTCTTACTCTTCTGGTTCCTTTTATTCGCGAACAATTTGACGTTCTTGGTTTCAGTCTTTTGGCAGGGGGGCTTGTGCTTGCCCTGATGATCCTGCCTACGATCACCAGCGTGGCGACAGACGCCATTGAAGCCGTACCGCAAGATTTGCGCAACGCTTCTCTCGCTTTGGGAGCCACACGCTGGCAGACGATCTGGAATGTGGTGCTGCATTCTTCGCTTCCCGGCTGCCTGACCGCGGTTGTATTGGGGATGGCTCGCGCTTTTGGCGAAGCGCTCGCCGTACAGATGGTCATCGGGAACACGACGAAGCTTCCGGGCAGTCTCTTGGACCCGATCAGCACGCTGACCAGCGGCATCACGCTGAACATGGGGAATACGATTCAGGGAACCCCGTACAACAATGCACTCTGGTCCATGGCGCTTCTGCTGCTTCTGATGTCGTTCGTCTTCATTATGATCTTGCGCTTTTTGGGCAGAAAGAGGCTGGTGAAGTAGATGAGAGCGAGACTGATGGACCGCGTTGCTACGATCGTTTTGACGTTGATTGCCGCTTTGATTATCGGCACGCTCATTGGCTTGCTCGGCTTCATTTTGACGCAAGGCTGGCACAAGCTGAACCTGGACTTTTTGACCTCGCCGCCAGATATCGTCAATGCAGGGGGCGGGATTGGTCCGCAGTTGTTCAACTCGTTTTATTTGCTGGTCTTGACCATGCTGATCGCCTTGCCGATTGGAATCGGAGCAGGTATTTATATGGCTGAATACGCGCCGGATAACAAGTTTACGCAGTTTATCCGCATGAGTATAGAAGTGCTTTCTTCTTTGCCGTCCATTGTCGTTGGTTTGTTTGGCTTGCTCGTCTTCGTAAACATGACAGGCTGGGGCTATACGCTTTTCTCCGGTGCCCTCGCGCTGACCGTCTTCAACCTGCCGCTGCTCGTGCGCGTGACAGAGGATGCGTTGCGCAACGTGCCGCGCAGCCAAAAAGAAGCGAGCCTGGCGCTTGGCATCACCAAATGGCGGACAATTGTCTCCGTCATTCTTCCGGCGGCTTTGCCTGGGATCATTACGGGGGCGATTCTCGCTTCCGGACGCGTCTTCGGGGAAGCGGCTGCCTTGCTGTTTACCGCAGGGATGTCTTCACCGAACCTGAACTTTGCTGATTTCTCGCTGAACAGCCCGACTTCGCCGCTGAATCCGTTCCGCCCGGCCGAAACGCTGGCTGTGCATATCTGGAAAGTAAACAGCGAAGGGCTGACGCCGGATGCGCGCGACGTGGCGGATGGCGCTGCCGCTGTGCTGATTATTGCCGTGCTGCTCTTTAACGTCTCGGCCCGCTGGTTCGGGACGTGGGTGTACAAAAAGATGACGTCAGGTTCCAACTAAGGAGAGGTGATAGCGATGTCCGTACTCACCATGCAAGATACGATTATTCAGACGAACAATGTCTCGGTTTACTACGGGGATAAGCAAGCGGTCAAAAATATTTCGATGGACATTGAACGCAACTCGGTGACGGCCTTTATCGGGCCGTCCGGCTGCGGGAAGTCCACGCTTTTGCGCAGCCTGAACCGGATGAACGATCTCGTGCCTTCCTGCCGCGTCACAGGCTCCATCGTCGTCGACGGCATTGACATCAACAGCCAGCAGGTCAACATCGAGAGCTTGCGGCAAATCGTCGGAATGGTGTTTCAGCGCGCCAATCCGTTTTTTAAATCGATTTATGAAAATATCGCCTTCGCTCCGCGCTTTCACGGAATGACAGACCGCCGCGAGCTGGATGAGCTGGTCGAGACGAGCTTGCGCAAAGCGGCGTTGTGGGACGAGGTAAAAGACCGTCTGCGCGACTCTGCGCTCTCCCTGTCAGGAGGACAGCAGCAGCGCCTGTGCATCGCCCGCGCCATTGCCATGCAGCCGACGATTTTGCTTCTGGATGAGCCGGCTTCCGCGCTCGACCCGATCTCGACGATGAAAATTGAAGAGCTGGTCACGCAGCTAAAGGAAGAGTACACGATCGTGATCGTGACGCACAATCTGCACCAGGCGGCCCGCATCTCGGACAAAACGGCATTCTTTTTGCTCGGGGAGCTGATCGAGATGGACGAGACCGCAAAAATTTTCACCTCGCCGGAAAACGATAAGACCGAAGCGTATATTAGCGGCCGTTTTGGCTGAACCGCACAAAAAAATGCCTTCCTTGCGCCTGACGCGCAAACGGAGGGCTTTTTGCATGGTGCAACGCAGTCTGGAATGGGTGTGCTATAGCGCCGTGCAGCTTGCCGGGGCCGACGTTTTCTCCTACCTGTTTCTCTACAGATGTGCAATCGTACAAGAAAAAAGCCTTCTATGCAGAAGGCTTTTCCACTGCCCGGAAGAAGTGGATTTCCTGCTCCAAATCTTCCACGATGCCCGCCAGCCGCTCGGAATCGTGCAGGAACTGCTCCGAGAGGGAGAGGCTTTCCTGGTTGGCCGCGACCGCTTGCTGTGTGCCCGAGACGACTTCCTGGGCGGATTCCGCCAGGCTGTCCACGCGGCGGGAGATGATCTGGCTTTGGCTTGCGATGGATTCGGCCAGATGTCTGATCGTTTCAAACTGCGCGGTGAGCGCTTCGCTGATGGCGAAGGTTTGCTGGAAAATATCCGTTGCCTGATGCAGCGTCGAAATGCCGTTGACCGTGGCGTGATCGGTCGTTTCCAGACATGCGGCCACCCGTTCCATCCGGTTTTCCCCTGAAGCGATGACTTGTTGAATGCGGGCCGTCGCTTCTTCTGTCTGTTCAGACAGGAGGCGAATTTCGTCCGCGACGATCCCGAAGCCGAGTCCCGCCTGGCCGGCTCGTGATGCTTCGATGCGGGCGTTGAAAGACAGCAGCTTCGTTCGTTGGGAGATCGAGGAGATCCAGCCGAGAATCTCGCGGATGTCGTCCATGCTCTCGCGCATCGAGCCCATCGCCTGGAGGGAGGCTTTCATGTCTGTCGATATTTTTTGCATGTTGTCCTTCAGCAAATCAATCGAGGTAGCCGCTTTGGCGCTCTGCTCCCGCGACTTTTCGTTTTGCCTGACCGCTGTTTCCATCGACTGTGTAATGCGTGTCATTTCTGCTGTAATTCCGGCCATCGTGGCGTGGATGTCGTCGATTTGCACCTGCTGGTTGTCCATTTCTTGCGCCAGCCGCTCGGTGACGGAGACGACCTCTGTCTGCATGGCGTGAGAGTGTCGCGAGCCTTTGCCCACATGCTCGGCCACCTGTTTGACGTCGGCGATCACGTGCTGGATTTTGCCGATGATGGTGCGGATTTGCCCGCTCATCCGATTGAAGCTGTCGGCGAGCTGGCGGATTTCGTCGTTGGTCTGGACGTGCATCGTCTGAAACAGGTCGCCTTCGCTGAACGCCGTCATTTTTTGCTGCACCTCTTTGACGGGCTTGATAATCTTGCGGACGTACAAGTAGAGCAGCAATGCCAACGAGCCTAATCCGACGAGGGAGACCGCGAGTATCGTCAACTGCAGGCGGCGCACCTCCTGTTTGACCTCGGATACGGACTGCACGACGATCATGCCCCATTTGAGCGCCGGGTCGAATTTGTAGGCGGCAAAGGCGTCCATGCCGTTTATATGAAACGATTCAAAGCCGGAATTGCCCGCAATGACATTGGCGACGACAGGCAGCTCGGTCAGGAGCGGGCGCTGCAGGGCGTAGGCTTTATCCGGGTGAGCGAGCAGCTTCCCTTGCTGGTCGACAATCATGGCGTATCCGGTTTGCCCCAGCTTGATCTGTCCGATTGATTCACTGAGCTTCGGCACGGAGACGAAGGCCACGACGACGCCGACAGGCTCTTCCTCCTCGTTGCGCAAAGCCATGGAGACAGCGATCTTCGGAAATTCCGTGGCGGAAAACTGAAAGACGTCCGAGACGAATGCGTTTGGCTTGTCCCAGGCGCCTTTGTACCAGTCGGCTGTTCGCGGATCGTAGGAGCTGTCCAGCGGCGAGCCGGGGAAGGTCAAATACCGCCCGTCTGCTGTCACGACTTGTATTTCGGAAATGGTTGGATTGTTGTTCACCATGTCGGTAAAAATGCCGAAGCTTTGACTGTTCGTGACCTTGCTGTTTTTGTACGTGGAAGCATAGGAAGCCAAGGCGGTGATGATGGACTGGACGCGGCTGTTCACTTCCTGCAAGGCGGCACTCGATGCATCGTGGAGCTGCTGCTTTGTCTTTTCGTTGAGCGTGCTCTCGGATTGATAACTGATAAAAAAAGCGGCGATCGCCATCATGCTGACAACCATGGTCAGAATCCCGAAAAATAATCTGGTGAAAATCGAACGGTACTGAAACGACGTGTTGCCCAATGTTCGTATTTTTCTCGGCATTACATGCTCTCCCCTTATTCGACAAAACGTTCAGCTTTATTGTAGGGGGTACTATGGGGAGCGTATATGGTTTGTCAGAAACATTTACCATAACTTTACCTGGCTTTAAAACTTTAAGGAAACTTAATATACTTCACATCAAAGCATAACATTCGCACGCTATAGTGGTTGGGAAGACAGATGCTACAACCGCGAAGGAGCGAAGGACGCATGAGTGTTATTTCGGTGAGAGAGTTAAATCTCTTCTACGGTAACAAACAAGCCCTCTACAATATAAATCTCGATGTTGAGCCGAATTCCATTACCGCGCTGATCGGGCCGTCCGGTTGCGGGAAGTCCACGTTTTTGCGAACGCTGAACCGGATGAACGACTCGGTGCCAAATACGAAAATCACCGGCGTGGTAAAAGTGTTCGATGAAGACATTTACAGTTCCAGCGTGGAAGTCGAGCGCTTGCGCAAAAATATCGGGATGGTGTTCCAACACCCGAATCCGTTCCCGAAAAGCATCTACGACAATGTCACGTACGGACCGCGCCTGCATGGCCTGATGGATCGCCACAAGCTCGACGAGATCGTGGAGACAAGCCTCAAGGCCGCAGCGCTGTGGGACGAGGTGAAAGACGTGTTGAAAAAGCCCGCAACCGGGCTGTCCGGCGGGCAGCAGCAACGGCTCTGTATCGCCCGGGCGCTCGCTGTTCAGCCGCAGGTGATTTTGATGGATGAACCGACATCCGCTCTCGACCCGATCTCCACAGCCAAAATCGAGGAGTTGCTGGAGGAGCTGAAAGACACGTACACGATTGTCATCGTTACGCACAACATGCAGCAGGCGGCGCGCATCTCCGACAAAACGGCGTTTTTCCTCAACGGAGAGCTTGTCGAGTTTGACCAGACGCCAACGATTTTCCAAAATCCCCGGGACAAACGGACAGAAGACTACATTACTGGCCGTTTCGGATAACAACTGTTTGTAGTAAGGTAGAGGAGCGGCCCGCTTGCGGGTTCGCTCTTTTTTGCATGGAGGGGAGACATAGCAGGTGGTCTGGATTTCCTTGTTCATTTTTATCGTCACGTTGACGCTGGTCATCTGGCAGCCAAGAGGCTTGTCGATCGGCTATCCCGCCGTCGGGGGAGCGGTGCTGGCGCTGTTGACGGGCGTGGTGTCTCTCGACGATGTGGCCGAAGTGACCTCGATCGTTTGGAACGCCACGTTTGCGCTGGTCGGCATCATCATCATTTCGCTACTGCTGGACGAGATCGGCTTTTTTGAATGGGCGGCCTTGCACATGGCCCGTTTGGCAAAAGGAAATGGCCGGCTGATGTTCGCCTACGTCATTTTGCTCGGGACATTGGTGTCGGCCCTGTTCACCAATGACGGCACGGCGCTGATTCTGACTCCGATTGTGCTCGCGCAGGTTCGGGCACTCAAGCTGGACGGGGGTGCGGTTGTGGCGTTTGTCATGGCCAGCGGCTTTATCGCGGACACCAGCTCGTTGCCGTTTGTCGTCAGCAACCTCGTCAACATCGTATCCGCCGACTATTTTGACATCGGCTTTGCCGAGTACGCGGTGCGGATGGTTTTGCCTACCTTGTTTTCCGTAGCAGGGAGTTTGTTGGTTTTATTCCTTTATTATCGCAAAAGCATCCCGCATTACGTGGATTTGTCCCAACTGAAGCAACCCGGTGAAGCCATTCGTGATGCAAGACTGTTCCGCCTGGCGTGGCCGATCCTCGCTGTGCTTTTGCTCGGCTTTTTCATTAGCGAGTCCATCCATGTCCCGGTGTCGTTTATCATTGCTTCCGCCGCCCTCGTCTTCTGTCTTGCCGCCCGAAAAAGCAAGGCGATTGCCATGGGCCGAATCATGCAGGAGGCGCCGTGGGTCGTCGTCATTTTTTCTATCGGGATGTATGTCGTGGTCTGGGGCTTGCACAATGCGAGGCTGACCGATCTGGTAAAAGCGGCGCTCGATACGCTGATGGAGTACGGTTTGCTTGCGACGACGCTCGGGACGGGGCTGATTGCCGCTGTCTTGTCTTCGGCGATGAACAACCTGCCTACCGTGATGTTCAATGCATTGGCGATTGGCAGCACGCAGGCGGAAGGCGTCTTTCGCGAAGCGATGATCTACGCCAACATCATCGGAAGCGATTTGGGGCCGAAAATTACGCCGATTGGCTCGCTCGCCACGCTGCTCTGGCTGCACGTGCTGGGGCGCAAAGCGGTCAAAATCACCTGGGGGCAATACTTTCGGACGGGGATCGTGCTGACGGTACCGACCTTGCTGATCGCTTTGCTCGGGCTGTACCTGACGCTTGTTTTGGGAAACGAGCAATGACAAAAGCTTGCTGATGCAACAGCTCAGCAGGCTTTTTCTTTTTGCCGGAATAAGAGAGGCGGTCAGGGGAAAAATAGGCGCAACGTGCGTAAAAAGGAGGATGTTTCCATGTGGCAGAGCTGGCCGATAGAGCGTGTGCTCATTTTGTTTACGGGACTGGCGTTTGTCTTGATTGCCGTGCAGGTCACCCTTTTTCATTCCAGGCAAAACTTCCGCCATTGGGCGATGTGGGTGCCTGTCATTGAGCTGCCTATTTTTGCGGTGACGGCGATTGTTTTATCGTTCGTAAATGCGGGATGGCTGCGCGTAGTGTTTGCCTTGATGATGTTCGTCGGGATGGGCGGCGGCGTGTACGGGGCTTACTTGCATGCTGCCGGAGTCAGACAGCGGGTAGGAGGCTTTTCGCAATCGCAAAACTTCCTCGTCGGCCCGCCCGTCATTTTGCCTCTGCTCATTACTGCCATCGCGGCTTTGGGGCTTCTTGCCCTTTTCTGGGGGTGAAGATAGATGGCCAAGCATAGACGTTATCCTTCCTATGACGTGTGGGAGCAGCATCAAAACTGGGACGTTCACACGAGACAAGTCGTTGGAGCCAGAAAAATGCCGCAGGTTGCCCATCGGTACTTGCAGCAGGCGGAAGCTTTGCTGTTGCAGGCAATCGTAAGCGTCCTCGTCGACGACCATCGGCTGGAGGTGCTGACCTTTGTTGTCGCGCACCTGGACGATTCGCTGGCGAGCGCGATCGGGGAGGCGCAGCGCAAGGTCGGGGTTCCGCCGAAAAAAGAGCTGTACCGTCTGGGACTGGCAGGGGTGGAGGCGGAGAGCCACGCCGGGTACGGGACGGAATTTGGCGCGCTTTCTGCCGCAGAACAGCAGGAGGTGCTGAGGCAAATCTCCACGGGCAACGTCAAGGATACAGAGGCATGGAGCCAGGTCGCTCCCGTCGATTTTTTCAAAAAGCTGCTGCATGACACAGTGCAGGCGTATTACTCGCATCCGCTCGTCTGGTCAGATATCGGCTACGGCGGGCCTGCTTATCCCCGCGGTTATGTGCGTGTGGAAAAAGGATTGACGGACCCATGGGAGGCGAGGGCAAATGGCGAATAAAGAGCAGGAGCAGCGCGCAGGCGATAGCCAGGAACGCGGTACACGGCAGATGGAAAACAGGAAATACGCCGACGGAGCGGATGTATGCATCGTCGGAGCGGGAGCCGCAGGAGGCGTGCTGGCATATGAGCTGGCAAAAGCTGGCTTGCGCGTCGTCGTGCTGGAGGCAGGGCCTTTTTGGGACCCGCAGCGCGACTTTGCCAGCGACGAACTGGAGATGCAGCGTCTGGCCTGGCAGGAGACGAGGCTGGTAGCGGGAAACGATCCTCTGCGCCTCGGGCACAACAACTCCGGCCGGGGAGTCGGCGGAGGAACGGTGCATTTTACCGGGGTGTTTTTGCGGTTTCACGAGAGCGATTTTATGACGAAAACGATAGATGGCGTAGGGGAAGACTGGCCGATCACGTACCGCGATTTGGCCCCGTACTACGACAAGATCGAGCGGGAAATTGCCGTTTCTGGCCCGAGCCATTTTCCTTGGGGCGCTTTTCAGGGACCCTACCCTTACCCGGTCCGCGAGCCGATCAGCGCGAATGCGCAGTTGTTCCGGGAAGGCTGCGACAAGCTCGGGATCGAGAGTGTGGTCGCTCCGCTGGCGATTTTGTCGGCTCCGTTCGACGGACGTCCGCCCTGTATCAACCGCGGCTTTTGCAACCAGGGATGCATGCCCAACGCCAAATACAGCGGCCTGATCCACCATATTCCGAAGGCCATTGCGGAAGGGGCCGAGGTGCTGTCAGACTGTATGGTCACGGAAATTCTCATGGCTGGCGACCGGGTCAGCGGCGTGTTGTTCTCGCACAACGGGCTGATGCATCGGCAAATGGCGCGGGTCGTCATCCTCGCCGGCTTTGTCGTGGAGACGCCCAGGCTGCTGTTCAATTCCGCGACCTCGCGCTTTCCCGACGGGCTGGCCAACTCCAGCGGCTGGGTAGGCAAGGCGATCATGCCGCATTCCAGCCATGACGTCTACGGCCGCCTCCCGGAAGAAGTGCGCCTGTACAAAGGGACGCCAGTGCTTGCCCTGACCCAGCATTTTTACGAGACAGACCGGGAACGCGGCTTTGCCAGAGGGTACACCTTGAGCGCACACGGGGCAAGACCTGTTTCCATGGCGGGGGCAATTGCGACGGAGCGGGAAGACCAGACCTTTTTATGGGGAAAACAACTGCGGGAAACGATGCTCGACTACAACATGTACGGGCGAATCACGCTTGTCGGCGAAGTTTTGCCTCACCCTGACAATGCCGTCACGCTCAGCGGGGAAAAAGACGAGTACGGAATGCCGGTGCCCAAGGTCACTTTCAGCTATCAGGAAAACGATCGCAAACTCTATCAGCATGCGATCGGCCAAATGAACCGGATCATGGAAGCCATGGGCGGCAAGCCGGAGCACGTCGTCTCCGATACCGCGCATTTGATGGGTGGCTGCCGGATGGGGAACGACCCTGCGCAATCGGTTGTGAATGAATTTGGGCAGTCGCACGACATTCCCAATCTTTTCATAGCGGGCGCTTCCACGTTCGTGACATCGGGTGGCAGCAACCCGACAAATACAGTAATGGCGCTGGCTGCGCGCACCGCAGACAAGCTGGTCGAAGCGATGCGGCAACGCGATGTTTAAGAAGTGTTCAAGGAACTTTTACGTTCATATCTTCCCCATCTTATAAGCCATATAGTATACTGGGAAACAGATATGCAAGGCAAAGGTGGGTTCGTATGGAAACGGATTTGATGCAGGTTTTGTTTTTGTCCGAGGTTTATAAGCTGCTTGGTGACAAGACGCGCTTGACGATCATGGCTCTTTTGCAAGTACAATCGTTATGTGTCCGTGATCTCGTGGAGATTCTGCAAACTTCCCAACCCTCTGTTTCCCAGCACTTAGCTAAGCTAAAGACACATGGTTTGGTCAAAGAGCGTCGCAAGGGACCATGGGTATTTTACTCCGTTAATACAGAATGCTCTCCTGCAGTCAAGCAAATCTTGTCACACTTGCCGGATATGTCACCGATTGTCAAACAAAAATCAGCCGAGAGTGAACCTTCCTTCGGCTGATCGGTCGTAGGAAGCGTTGGATCAGTTAAGATCCAACGCTTTTTTTAAACGGATAAGAAAGTATAAATTTTGAGGAAGGGGAGTACCCATCCTTGTTAAGTTATTTGTAAAATAGAGTCATGGAGACAAACATTCTTAGAGAAATTTTCTTTGATGAGAATCAACATTGGGATCGGTTTGAAAAGAAGCATGGTAGAAAAATACGACCCATTGTCCGAAAAGAAGTGGAGAAATTTCGTAACTGTGGCAATCCAAAGAATGGGTTTAAGCTATTTGTATGTGAAGGGTGTCATGATGTTAGACGGGTACCGTATCGATGTAAGGGGAGGTTCTGCACAACTTGCTCTGTTGGGGAAACCGAGGAATGGAGTCGGTTGCTCGAACACGAAGTATTTCAAGTCAATCATCGCCATATTATCCTAACGATCGATGAAGGCTTACGGGACGTGTTCCTCAAACATCGCAAGCTGTTAAAGGAGTTTATGGACGAAGGCGCGCGATTTATCCGAGAATACTTTGAAAAGAAACATAAAGTAAATCCAGGCATTATCGTAGGCTTGCATACATTTGGATCACGTATTAACTTTAATCCGCATCTACATTTGTTGGTCACAATGGGAGGGATGAAGCAGAACGGTGAATGGAAAACCTACGACTTCCTTCCGTTCGAGATGCTTCGAAAGCAGTGGCAAACCATTGTATTAAAGCTCATTAGACGTCTTCTGACAGAAGAGGAAAAAAAGGAAGTACAGCGCCTTCTACAAAAGGCCTACTCCGCTAACGGGGAAGGCTTCTATGTGCATGCTCCGAAACAAAAAGGGAACATAAAAGCGCAGTTGGCTTATATTGGCCGATATATTCGTCGACCCGCCATCGCTCTTGGCCGGATTGAGGAATATGACGGCCAATTTGTGACGTTTCGGTATAAGGATAAAACGGATGGGCAGGAAAAAACAGAAACCGTAACAGTAGAAGAATTTATTGCTCGCCTCATCAGACATATTCCGGACGAACAATTTAAAACGATTCGTTATTATGGTGTGTATGCCCGAAGAGTGAAAAACCTTTGTAAAAAGGTTCTTTCAGCGTGGCAAAAAACTGTGAAAAGGTGGATCGTAAAAGCAAAGCATGTACTTCGTCGAAGAACATGGCGAGAGAAGATGATAAATTATGCAGGGAAAGACCCTATGGTTTGCCCAAAGTGTGAGTGCTACTATGAATACAAGGGAGAAGCCTGCCTAAAAGATGGACAACTTACGGTCGCCTTTGCTGTTTGCGATCTATCTCGGCGTTGTCTGGAAAGGATGATTGAAGATCTCACAGGTGTCAAAAAAGAAAAAGGCAAAGAAAAATCACAAAGCATTACTCGACAGTTTCCGAAGGAAACAAGAGAGGAACGAAGTCGTCAAATATGTTTGTTTGACGTGTCATGAAACAGAGGATGTACCTCTAAGTGTTGTTCGTGATTTTGATGCAATGGATGATGGTGACCCAACCGTGCCACCGCAATTTGGTTGTGAGTACTGTGGAAACCCCATGTATCCTGAGTATTATAAAGGTTTACATGGCTATGAATACAAACTTTCGGATATCCTCTAGCGCAAAAAAGGACAGTCAGGGCGTTTTTCCCTGACTGTTTTTCTTAGTTCTTCCTTGTCGAAGCCGTGAATGACGAATTGCTCCCCGTTTTCCTTTTCGATAAACGTAACAGGGGTCATGCTGGCGCCAAGGTTGATTGCTTCCTGGAAATACGCATCGTTTTTGCGGATATCTCTGTCTTCAAAAGCGACGTTTTGGGATGCCAGCCACATTTTTTCTTCCTGGCAAGGGCCGCACGTAGTTTGGGTATAGACAATAACGGTTTGAGCCATACAGGTGCTCCTCTCAAGTGTAGTCGAACAACATAATTCGCGGTTGCTGACGGATTTCCTGCGCAGCAAAACAGTTATAGGATGCCCCGTCCTGCCCGAAAAGGACGCAGCCGTCCGCGCCGTTCTGTGATGCCTCGATCTGGAAAAATGAGGATGGATACCAGCGAGGGGGGCGGTACAAATTATATTCAGTGACGTCGAGGAGGTGAATGGAACGATGCCTAAACAAAACAAGCAAAACGGTTTGAACAAAGCAAACCAAGCAGCTCAGGCGCAAAACACTGCGACTGAATTCGCGAGCGAAACAAACGTAGCGGAAGTTCGTCGTCAAAACCAGCAATCCGCTCAAAAATCCGGCCAACAAGCAGGTCAAGCTACTGAGTAGTAGCTATGGACAACAACCCTCGCTATATGCGGGGGTTTTTTCGTTTTTTCATCCGCGCTTGCAAAAAGGCCGAGGAGGATGGTACTGTGACAGCAGAATCTACAAGCTGGGAGGGCGAGAGTCCCATGATTATCGGCATTGGCGTGGATATCGTGGAAATTGAGCGGATCGCCGCCTTGATGAAGCGACAGGAAAAGGCGATCGGACGGTTTTTGACCGAAGCAGAAAAGAAGCTGCTGGCTGGCAAAGCGGAATCGAGACAAGCGGAAATGGTGGCGGGCAGGTTTGCGGCGAAGGAAGCCGGAGCGAAAGCGCTCGGGACAGGCATCGGCCATGCGCTCGGCTTTTTGGATATGGAAATTACCCCGAGCGAGACGGGCAAGCCGATGATGCGAGTAGACGGCGACGTTTTGACCAGGCTCGGTTTGGACCCGCAGCGCGTTCGCGTACACGTAAGCATTTCCCACAGTCAGACACACGCCATGGCACAGGTAGTTGTGGAAGAGCTGTAAACTTGTCTGCATATTGGGACGAGGATGGACATACATTTATATCGCGTAGATCAGGAGGGACTACCTGCTCTTACACAGGAAGGGTAAGTCTTCAGCCGATCAAGCGATATCGCGTCCTTTTGTACCCAGTACAGCATTTTGACACGATGAGCGCGGCCAGAGGCGAAAGACTGACAGATTTCCCAGGAAATAGACAGGGGTGCCCTTCTTTGTCGAAAAAGTTGACAAGGAGGAGTTCATTGAATGAAGAGGGCAGCTTTACCACTGGTGTTATTGTTGGTCTTTACGTTGCTGCTCGGCGGTTGCTTCGGTCAGAAAACACCGGAAGATGTGGTGAGTGACCTGAACGGGACGCTGGGAAAAATGAGCGGGTACAAGTCTCAGGCAGTTTTGACCATGCAGACGGGCTCTACTCCAATGGAGTACGACGTTCAGGTTTGGTATGAAAAGCCCACCAACTATCGGGTAGCTCTTACTTCCAAACAGCGCGGAATCACGCAGATCATTTTGCGCAACAACGAGGGAGTATTTGTACTGACTCCACATCTGAACAAGAGCTTCCGCTTCCAGAGCGGATGGCCGGAAAACAACGGCCCCCTGTATTTGTACGAGACGCTGGCGAAGAGTATCATCGACGACACGGAGCGTCAGATGAAGATGGAGGAAAAGCAGTACGTGTTTGAGGTGAAAGCCAATTACACCGGCAATCGCTCTCTGACCAAGCAAAAAATTTGGCTGACCGAAGACTTCAAGCCTACCCATGCAGAGATTATGGATTCGAGCATGAAGCCGCTGGTGAAAATCGACTTTACCGAATTTTCGTTCAATCCGACATTTGACAAGGATGCCTTTGACAAAGATCGCAACATGACGACCAGCTCGTTGACGGCGATTCCTACCATGGCAGGGGCGAATGGACAGGTTGCCCAGCAGCCGAACAGCCAGTTTGGCGTCATCGTTCCAACGTATGTGCCGGAAGGAGTCAAACAGGGCGATATCGAGCCTGTCACGCGCGACGGCGTGAGAACGGTCATCCTCAATTACAAGGGAGCTTACAACTACAAGCTGATTGAAGCCCGTCCGACAGAAGCATCCGTCTCGTATGAACAGGGCATGCCGGTCAACCTCGGCTTTACGGTTGGGGTGCTGGCGCAAACGGGTGAAAACACGCGACTTCTGACGTGGGAGCTGGACGGAGTAGAATTTACGATCGCCGGCGATTTGCCTGAAGAAGAGATGGTGAATGTCGCCCAGTCGACATATGGTCTCGGCGGGAAATAAGAAAGAAAATACGGGAGAGGGGACGGGGCGTGACCGTCCTCTTTTTTTGTGCATAGGGGAAGCTTTTGGCTCTTACAAATACTCCTTGACTTTCCCGCAAGTTTTCCATTTTTCTCAAACAGGAATCTAGGACGTGTCTGAAAACTAAAGAAAATGTGGTATGATTTAGGAAAAACGAATGGAGCAACGAGCATGATTCAAAGACGGTACGAAATAAACGATGAACAGTGGGAACAAATTCAGGACATGTTCCCCCCCTATCGAACAGGACGTCCGTCCAAATTAAGTAATCGTACCATGTTTAATGCCATTCTTTGGATTGCCCGAAGTGGTGCGGCTTGGCGAGATTTGCCGGAAGAACGTTATGGTTCATGGAAAACGGTCTACAGTCGCTTCTGCAAGTGGAGAGATACCGGATTACTTGTCGCCATCTTCCAAGCTCTTCACGTAGAACCTGACTTTGAAAACTTGAGCATCGATTCTACATCGGTCAAAGCTCATCAACACAGTGCGGGTGCTAAAAAAACGCAGAAGGACACGAAGTAAATCAGCACATAGGCGTCAGCCGTGGCGGAAAGACAACCAAACTTCATACCGTCGTCGATGGATTAGGGAATCCCCTCGCTTTTCTTCTCACGGGGGGGCACGTCTATGATTCCGTTCCAGCGATCAATTTGCTTCAAGGGTTTGATCTTACGGGAAGCCATATTGTTGGTGACAAAGCCTACGGCTCAGAAGGCATTCGGCATTGGATTACGGCTAAGCAGGCAGCGTACACCATCCCGCCTAAAGCGAATAATAAAAATCCTTGGAAAGTGGATTGGTACCGCTATAAAGAACGGCACTTGGTGGAGTGCTTCTTCAATAAAATCAAACATTTTCGACGAATCGCTACTCGTTACGACAAGCTGGCCAAATCATTCCTAGCGTTTGTATATGTCGCGTCCATCTTTAAACTAACTCAATAATGAGTTTTCAGACACATCCTAATAAAGCCCCTGTACACTTGGACTTGTACCAGGGAGATGCGGTACATAACTACAGCAGATGAAAGGGTTGAGCAAATATGTTTAGCAAAGCAAAACTGGGTATGCTTTTGGGCACGATGGCAGCGGTTCTGAGTATCGGGAGCTTGGGCAGCGCCCTGGCAGCAGATACAGCGCAAACAGAGGCGCAAGCACAGCAATTGAACAAACCGGCAGAGGTGAAGTTCGCATTCAACAAGCTGGGTCACCCGGGCGGATTCGCGAAAGGAATCTCCTTCAAAGAAAACACTGAGCTGTTGTCCTTGCTGAAGCTGGATGCAGCCAAGCTGGAGGAAGAGCTGAAAGCAGGCAAGACGCTGGCAGCCATAGCGGAAGCGCAAGGCGTGTCTGTGGATGACGTCGTAGCGCTGTTGGTCAAACAGCAGGAAGCCAAGCTGAAAGAAGCGGTCGAAGCAGGCAAGCTGACACAGGAACAAGCCGATAAGATGAACGAAAACGCGGCAGAGCGCGTAAAAGAAATGGTGCAAAACACGCATCCGGGCAAAGGACCAGGCAAAGGCTTCGGATTTGGCCTCGACAAAAACGAAGAACTGCTGTCCTTGCTGAAACTCGACGCCGCCAAACTGCAAGAAGAGCTGAAAGCAGGCAAGACATTGGCAGCCGTAGCGGAAGCGCAAGGCGTATCCGTGGATGATGTGGTAGCCCTGCTGGTAAAAGAGCAGGAAGCCAAGCTGAAAGAAGCAGTGGAAGCAGGCAAGCTGACACAGGAACAAGCCGATAAACTGAACGAAAACGCAGCAGAGCGCGTAAAAGAAATGGTGCAAAACACGCATCCGGGCAAAGGACCAGGCAAAGGCTTCGGATTTGGATTTGGCTTCGACAAAAACGAAGAACTGTTGTCCTTGCTGAAACTCGACGCCGCCAAACTGCAAGAAGAGCTGAAAGCAGGCAAGACATTGGCAGCCGTAGCGGAAGCGCAAGGTGTATCTGTGGATGATGTGGTAGCCCTGCTGGTAAAAGAACAGGAAGCCAAATTGAAGGAAGCGGTCGAAGCAGGCAAGCTGACGCAGGAGCAAGCGGACAAGCGCAGCGAGGAGCTGGCTTCCATGGTGCAAAAAATGGTGGAAGGCAGCTTTGAGAAAATCGCCATCCGCAAACATGACCTGAAAAAAGAAGAGCAAGGCACAGCGAGCGAGCAATAACAGCGCTGCAAACAAGTCAGGCGGGAGCACATCTCGCCTGGCTTTTTGCGTCTCTGTCGCTGTCTCCGTCTCCCTTCCTCCGCATATGGCAGGCCGGACTGCATGGCGAGATATCTTTCGCCACGCAAAATAACGCTCCGGGATCGCGCGCAGTCGGCCGATTTGCCCCTGTAAGCTCGCGTGTGCAGGAGGAAAAAGGACAAACCCCGAATTGACACGCAGCAGGAAAACACGATACATTCAAGGTAACTTATACCGTAATGAGGTGGCATGCTGTAAGATGAAAAAACCGTCTACCGATGTTTTGTACCAGGAAGAGTCGACCTACGTGGACATGCTGTTGCGAAAAAGCTGGAGTATGCGCATCGCAGAGACTGTCGCCTTCGTTTTGGGCATGATGATTCTCGCCCAGTTTTTTCCGAGCAATGACACGACCTTCAAAGTGCTTGCCTTTGCGATTGCCATTGCGGTCGTCGGCCTGGCACCGTTCCTGTACAAGGCGACCATGCGTCCTGTGTACAAGCTGACGAAGACTCACCTGATTGTCAGCATCTCTGGCAAAGAAACCAGCTACCCGCTGTCAGAAGTGGAGCAAGTTTACGAAGGCCGCCATTTCTACCGTTTGGGAGGCAAAAAAGAATCGCTGATGGTTTCCAGGCAGTTTCTCAGCCATTTGAATGAGCGCTTGTTTTACTATCATAAAGGGAACAAGAGGAGATAGAAATGAAACCGTTTTGTCGTGACACTTGGGTTGAGGTTGATTTGGACGCCATCCGGGCCAATGTCGAGACGTTCCGCGGCCACTTGCCGAAAAGCACGGGCATTATGGCTGTCGTCAAGGCAGACGGCTACGGTCATGGCGCTGTGCATGTCGCCAGAGAGGCGCTGGCAAGCGGTGCCGACTCTTTGGCAGTAGCGATGCTCGATGAAGCGATCATCCTGCGGACAGCGGGCATAGACGCGCCGATACTGGTGCTCGGGTACACCCCGGCTGATTCGGTCGAGCAAGCCAGCAGGCTGAATGTAGAACTGACGGCGTACAGCCCGGAATGGATCGTTTCAGCGAATCAGCGGCTGGAACAGGCTGAGCTTCGCCCTGTCGGTGTGCACGTCAAAACCGACACAGGCATGGGACGCCTGGGCGTTCGGACGACAGATGATTTGCTCGAAGTGGTAGCGGCGCTTGAAAACAGCGCCAAGCTGGAATGGACAGGCATTTTCACGCACTTTGCCTGCGCGGATGAACCGGATACGACCCATGTGCGACGACAACACGAGACGTTTCAATCCTTTTTGCAGGCGCTGCGCGAGCAAGGGAAAAAGTTGCCGAAAGTTCACTGCTGCAATACGGCGGCAGCGATCGCTTTTCCCGATTGGGGGTATGATACGATCCGTTTAGGCATAGGTTTATACGGATTGTATCCTTCTCCGTACATGAAAGAGCGAGCGGACGTCCCTCTTGTCCCTGCTCTTTCCCTGAAAACCAGAATTGCGCATGTAAAGACCGCTGTAGAGCCGTTTACGGTCAGCTATGGCGCTACGTACACAGCAAAGCTTGGCGAGCGGATCGCGACGCTGCCGATCGGATACGCAGACGGGTACTCCCGCCTCTTGTCCAATCGGGGAGAAGTGTTGTACAATGGTTCCCGCTATCCAATTGTCGGGCGAGTCTGCATGGACCAGATCATGGTCAGGCTGGAGCCGGGCGCAGGGCAGGTCGATGAGGAGATCGTTCTGTACGGTAAGCAGGGAGACGAGGAAATCTCGCTGGATGAGGTTGCCGCTTTGCTCGGAACGATCAACTACGAAGTTCCCTGCATGCTGAATTACCGGATTCCGCGCGTCTATGTTCGCAACAAGGAAGTGGCCGAAGTGTTCCATCCATTGGCGATGAAACACGCGCCAGGAAAAGTGTAAATAACTAGCAAACAAAAACCAGCAGGAATTTTGTATTGGAGCGCGAATATTAGTTAAGCGCAAATGTGGGCTTTTTTGCCTGAAAAGCGTACGGATAGGTATATTTTTGCAATGGTTTCGACATAATGGTATTGTTCATGCTGGCTGTTCTTTCAAGAACTGGCATGGTAGATGGAAGTTACGGTCATGGTTGGAGGTGGATTTGTCTTGTCGAAGTCAAACACGAAACGCATCATGATCAGTTTGCCGCAACACTTGCTACAAGAAGTGGATGGCGTCATTCAAAAGGAGAAATCCAATCGCAGCGAGTTCATTCGCCAGGCGATGCATTTGTATTTGAAGGAGCGTAAAAAACGTACGATCCGCGAGACAATGCAAAAAGGGTATATGGAGATGGCGAAGATTAATCTGAAAATGGCATCGGAGGCTTTTGGCGCTGAAGAAGAGGCTGACCATACTCTTGTCCGCTTAGTTAGCGGGGTGTGACCAGTGATTGTCAAACGTGGCGATGTATTTTTCGCGGACCTGTCACCGGTCGTTGGCTCTGAGCAAGGAGGCGTGCGGCCTGTTTTAGTCATTCAGAACGACATTGGAAATCGATTTAGTCCGACGGTCATCGTCGCCGCCATTACGGCCCAAATTCAGAAGGCAAAACTGCCTACGCATGTGGAAATTGACGCAAAAACATATGGATTTGATCGTGACTCCGTCATTTTGTTGGAACAAATACGAACCATTGACAAACAGAGGCTGACTGATAAGATTACCCATCTTGACGACGAGATGATGGATCGGGTCAATGAGTCTTTGCAAATCAGCTTGGGACTCATTGATTTCTAAAAATGAATCAGGCACTGGAGAGGAAAAGCCACTTGGGTGAAGCAAGTGGTTTTTTTGACGGATAAGAAAGTATAAATTTTGAGGAAGGGGAGTACCCATCCTTGTTAAGTTATTTGTAAAATAGAGTCATGGAGACAAACATTCTTAGAGAAATTTTCTTTGATGAGAATCAACATTGGGATCGGTTTGAAAAGAAGCATGGTAGAAAAATACGACCCATTGTCCGAAAAGAAGTGGAGAAATTTCGTAACTGTGGCAATCCAAAGAATGGGTTTAAGCTATTTGTATGTGAAGGGTGTCATGATGTTAGACGGGTACCGTATCGATGTAAGGGGAGGTTCTGCACAACTTGCTCTGTTGGGGAAACCGAGGAATGGAGTCGGTTGCTCGAACACGAAGTATTTCAAGTCAATCATCGCCATATTATCCTAACGATCGATGAAGGCTTACGGGACGTGTTCCTCAAACATCGCAAGCTGTTAAAGGAGTTTATGGACGAAGGCGCGCGATTTATCCGAGAATACTTTGAAAAGAAACATAAAGTAAATCCAGGCATTATCGTAGGCTTGCATACATTTGGATCACGTATTAACTTTAATCCGCATCTACATTTGTTGGTCACAATGGGAGGGATGAAGCAGAACGGTGAATGGAAAACCTACGACTTCCTTCCGTTCGAGATGCTTCGAAAGCAGTGGCAAACCATTGTATTAAAGCTCATTAGACGTCTTCTGACAGAAGAGGAAAAAAAGGAAGTACAGCGCCTTCTACAAAAGGCCTACTCCGCTAACGGGGAAGGCTTCTATGTGCATGCTCCGAAACAAAAAGGGAACATAAAAGCGCAGTTGGCTTATATTGGCCGATATATTCGTCGACCCGCCATCGCTCTTGGCCGGATTGAGGAATATGACGGCCAATTTGTGACGTTTCGGTATAAGGATAAAACGGATGGGCAGGAAAAAACAGAAACCGTAACAGTAGAAGAATTTATTGCTCGCCTCATCAGACATATTCCGGACGAACAATTTAAAACGATTCGTTATTATGGTGTGTATGCCCGAAGAGTGAAAAACCTTTGTAAAAAGGTTCTTTCAGCGTGGCAAAAAACTGTGAAAAGGTGGATCGTAAAAGCAAAGCATGTACTTCGTCGAAGAACATGGCGAGAGAAGATGATAAATTATGCAGGGAAAGACCCTATGGTTTGCCCAAAGTGTGAGTGCTACTATGAATACAAGGGAGAAGCCTGCCTAAAAGATGGACAACTTACGGTCGCCTTTGCTGTTTGCGATCTATCTCGGCGTTGTCTGGAAAGGATGATTGAAGATCTCACAGGTGTCAAAAAAGAAAAAGGCAAAGAAAAATCACAAAGCATTACTCGACAGTTTCCGAAGGAAACAAGAGAGGAACGAAGTCGTCAAATATGTTTGTTTGACGTGTCATGAAACAGAGGATGTACCTCTAAGTGTTGTTCGTGATTTTGATGCAATGGATGATGGTGACCCAACCGTGCCACCGCAATTTGGTTGTGAGTACTGTGGAAACCCCATGTATCCTGAGTATTATAAAGGTTTACATGGCTATGAATACAAACTTTCGGATATCCTCTAGCGCAAAAAAGGACAGTCAGGGCGTTTTTCCCTGACTGTTTTTCTTACTATGGGGGCAGGAATCGCTGTATGTGTAGCGAATGTGTTTGGTGAGAATAGTAGACAAAAAGTGACACGATTTGCTATTACTTCCGAGGTAGAGAAAAAAACTTCGATCGCATTCATTTCATTATTTCTACCTATTAAGTGAGGGCGGAAGGGGTTTTTTGATTGTGGCAGAGCTGTAGTCCTGAGACAATCAAGATAGAACGAGAAGCAGACATAGTGACAGCGAGGCAAGTGGGGCGAAATATGTCGAGACAGCTCGGCTTCGGTACAATCATGCAGTCCCGAATCGCCACTTCCATCTCTGAACTGGCTCGCAACATTTTTTTGTACGCGGGCACTGGGACGATTACCATAGCGCCGATCGAACAAAACGGTGTGATCGGCTTGCAGTTGACAGCAATAGATGCGGGGCCGGGAATCCCGGACATCCGCAAGGCATTGGAAGACGGCTACTCCACTTCCGGTGCGCTAGGAGCAGGGCTGCCTGGGGTCAGGCGGATGATGGATGAATTTGAGATCCACAGCTCTCCTGGCGAGGGCACGCGTGTTGTCGTCGTGAAGTGGAACAGCCCGATAGAGGAGGGGGTAGATAGATGGTAACCCGAAGCCTGGAAGAAGAGTACGTAAAGCTTCTTCGGGATTACCTGAACGGCCCAGGCGAGGATCAGCTATACGTCGCCCAGCAGATGGGCAAATGGCTGCTCGCGCGCAATGTTTCGCCAGAGGAACTGACAGACATGCATGGGCGGGCATTGGAAAAGCTGGGGGAGGTACCGGAGTTCGTGCGTGCCTCCTTTTCTGTCCTGACCGAAGTGATGATTGAATACGGCAATGAACACCGATCCGTACATAGCTGGCGAAGCCGGCATCAACAGATGGAGGCAGAGCTGACCGTGGCGCAGACGATGCAGCAGACGCTTTTGCCGAGCCAACTGCCCGTTTACCCCGGACTGGAAATTGGCCTTGTCAGCATAGCCGCCAAGCAAATGTCGGGGGACTACTACGATTTTATTTGCCAGGATGCAGAGCGGTTTTGCCTGACTGTCGCAGATATTACCGGAAAAGGCATTTCCGCGGCCATGTGCATGTCCATGCTCAAATACGCGATAGACAGCTTGCGGGAAATGCCGCTTGGCCCTGACGAAATGCTTCACCACCTCAACCGGATTGTCGGGCGCAATATCGACCCCAGCATGTTTGTGACCATGCTCTACGGGTCTTACGATACACACGAGCATTGTTTCCGTTACGCAGTGGCGGGGCACGAGCCAGGCTTTTTGTACCGGGCTGCGGAAGGCGCGTTTTACGATTTGGCGGGCCAAGGCTCCGTGCTGGGACTCAGCCCGAACAGTGAATACGAAGTGCAGGAGGTTCGCCTGGAACCGGGAGATGTTCTGATTCTTCTGACGGATGGTGTAACAGAATGCAAAAAAAGCCGATATTATTTGCAAAGGGATGAGCTCGTACTTCAGATGCAAGCCGAAGTGGGCGTCCATGCCCAGAAAATGGCGAACGCCCTGTACAACAGGCTGCTTACGCTCTCCCAATTTGAACTGCTGGATGATTACACCATGATCGTACTTCGCAGAACATGAAGCAATGCAAAGGAGGGAGATGGCGATGGATTTGTTTTTGGAAACAACCAGCCAGGAAACAGAGCATCGAGTGGTCCTCGGGGGCGATATTGACGCGCATACCGGACCAAAAGTGAAGGAGACGCTCATGTCCCTCGCGAATGAGCCAGGCACAAGCCACCTCTTGGTTGATTTGGAAGCCGTCGAGTACATGGACAGCACGGGCATAGGAATTTTCATCGCGGTCATGAAAGCGTGCAAGCAAAAGGAATGCGCGTTTGAGGTTCAAAAGTTGTCTCCACGCGTGGAAAGGCTGTTTCGCATCACGGGCTTGTACGAACATATTGCCATCCGCAAAGGAGAGAGCGAGTAATGGCTCAACAAAAACCTCAAGCTGACGTGATCCGGTTGACGCTGCCCAATCAGACGGAATATTTGGGCGTAGCGCGGCTCACTGTGTCCGGGATCGCGAATCGCATGGGCTTTTCCTATGAGGAGATTGAGGACATCAAGCTGGCGGTAGGGGAAGCGTGCACGAATGCAGTGAAACACGCGTACAAGCAAAAAGAAGAGCTTGGCTTTATCCACATAGAATGTCAGGTTTGCCGGGATCGTCTGTGTATCGAGGTAAGCGATCAAGGCGTAGGGTTTGCGAGTGAACTGATGCCGGAACAACTGACACCGATTTTTGCAGGCAGAGACCTGGAGGATCTGGATGAGGGAGGTCTGGGGCTTTATCTGATCCACACGCTCATGGATGAAGTCGTGATTCGCTCTGAATCGGGAGTGGCGGTCTCCATGACCAAGTATGTTCGGCGGGATGGGGTGGCTGGCGATGACTGGACAAGCTCGGAAACGGAAGTATAGTCCGGAGGAGCTGCGGCAGCTCATTCACCTGTATGGGCAGACGCGAGATGACAGCCTGCAGGAGCAACTGGTGACAGCCTATACTCCTCTGGTAGAGACGTTGGCCAAAAAGTTTGTGCGCGGACAAGTCATGTACGAAGACCTCGTTCAAGTGGGTATGATCGGCTTGCTGGCTTCTTTGCGCCGGTTCGATCCTTCCTTCGACAGAACGTTTGAAAGCTTTGCGATCCCGACCATCGTCGGGGAAATCAAGCGGTATATCCGGGACAAGACGTGGAGCGTGCACGTTCCGCGTCGCGTGAAAGAGCTCAGCCCCAAGATCAAGCGCGTGGTGGACGAGCTTACAGCCAAGCTGCAGCGTTCGCCGCAAATCTCAGACATCGCAAGCTGCCTGGGCGTGACGGAAGAGGCTGTCCTGGAAACGCTGGAGATGGGGCGGAGCTACCATTCCCTGTCGATGGACAGCGAGCTGGAAGCAGACAACGACGGCAACACGATCACACTGCTGGACCTCGTCGGCCAGCAGGAAGCGGGCTACGGACAAGTCGAGCAAAACCTGATGCTCGACCGGGCACTGCACGTTCTGGACAAGCGCGAAAAAGAAATCATACATTTAACCTTTTATCAAAATTTGAGCCAGAAGCAGGCCGGAGACATCATGGGCATGTCCCAGATGCACATTTCCCGTTTGCAGCGCAGGGCGCTGGGCAAGTTGCGGGAGGCTTTGCGGGTAGAACAACTGGAAACGGCAAAGACAGCGACATAGACATAACGGGAAAATGGGAAGAGGGGCGTGTGCGCCTCTTTTTTTTGTACAGATAAGAATTTATAAGATTCTTATCCAGTGTAAGGGCAACTAAGGCTGCGTCAATGGCTTGGCGCAGCCAAGTTTTCTAACGCTTTTCCAGACGTTTCTAGCAAATGTGGTACAATAAACGGCGAAGTACGAGCGCAGGAGGAATGTATGGAGCTTACATTGATGATCCAGACAATCGCCCAGGATACGGGCGTCAAACCTCATCAGGTGGAACGCACGGTTGCCCTTTTGGATGAAGGCAATACGGTTCCCTTCATTGCCCGTTATCGCAAGGAGATGACCGGGCAGTTGGACGAAACGCAAATTCGGGCGATCGAGGAACGCGTGCGTTATTTGCGCAACTTGTCAGTACGAAAAGAAGAAGTCGTCCGGCTCATCGAGGAGCAGGGCAAGCTGACGGAAGAGCTGAAAGCAGCGATTGAGCGGGCGACGAAGCTGCAAGAGGTGGAAGACCTCTACAGGCCGTACCGGCAAAAACGCCGCACGCGCGCGACGATGGCCAAGGAAAAAGGGCTGGAGCCACTCGCCAACTACTTGCTGAGCTTGCCCAAGACAGGCGATCCCGAACAGGAAGCACAAAAATACGTAGACGCGGAAAAAGGCGTAGACACGATCGCGCAAGCCTTGCAGGGGGCGATGGACATCGTCGCCGAGCACTTTTCCGACGATCCGGATATCCGCCAGTGGGTTCGCCAGCGCACCGTGCAAAAAGGGCTGCTTCTGACCGAGCAAAAGGTGGAAGAAGCAGACGAGAAAAACGTCTATCAAATGTACTACGCATACAGCGAGCCGTTGAAAAAGGTCGTTCCGCACCGCGTGCTCGCCATCAACCGCGGCGAGAGCGAAGGCATCTTGAAGGTGACGGTAGAAGCGCCTGTGGCGGAAATTTTGGCCTGGATGCAGCGGCGGCTCATTCCCCGCGACACCGTCGTGCGCTCTTTGCTGGAACAGACGATTGAAGACGCGTACAAGCGCCTGATCGCCCCGTCGATTGAGCGTGAGGTGCGCGCGGAGCTGACAGAGGTGGCAGAAGAACGGGCCATCCACATTTTTGCGGAAAACTTGCGCAATCTGCTGCTGCAGCCTCCCGTCAAAGGCAAAGTCGTCCTGGGCGTCGACCCGGCATTCCGGACGGGCTGCAAGCTGGCAGTCGTCGATGAGACGGGCAAGCTGCTGGAAGTAGCGGTAGTCTACCCGACCCCTCCGGCAAACAAGGTGGCAGAGGCTTCGGCCAAAGTCCGGCAACTGATCGAAAAGTATGACGTCAGTGTGATCGCGATCGGCAACGGTACAGCTTCCCGGGAGACCGAGCAGTTCATTGCCAACCTTCTGAAAGAGTTGAAGCGCCAGGTGATGTACATCATCGTCAATGAGGCGGGGGCGTCGGTGTATTCGGCTTCCGCGCTGGCCAAGGAAGAGTTTCCGGACCTCGATGTGGCGGAGCGCAGTGCTGCCTCCATCGCGCGGCGTCTGCAAGACCCGCTGGCCGAGTTGGTCAAAATCGACCCGAAATCGGTTGGCGTAGGCCAGTACCAGCACGATGTATCCCAGGCGAAGTTGGCGGACAGCTTGCAATTTGTCGTCGAATCGGCGGTCAACCACGTCGGGGTAGACGTCAACACCGCTTCTCCTTCGCTTTTGCAATACGTTTCCGGCATCAGCAAACAGGTAGCGGGCAACATCGTGAAAAAGCGCGAAGAGATCGGCATGTTCACGTCGCGCGCCCAGTTGAAGGAGGTCCCGCGGCTGGGAGCCAAGACGTATGAGCAGTGTATCGGCTTTTTGCGCATCGTCGGGGGAACCGATCCGTTGGACAAGACCCCGATTCACCCGGAGTCGTACCCGGCTACGCACAAGCTGCTGGCGATGATCGAGATTGCGCCGCAGGAGATCGGCAGCGAGCGTTGCAAGGAGCGCCTGCAGTCGCTGAATATCGAGCAGACGGCAGAGCGGCTCGGAATCGGCGTGCCGACGCTGACAGACATCGTGGAAAGCCTCCTGCGTCCCGGACGCGACCCGCGCGACGAGCTGCCGAAGCCGCTTTTGCGCAGCGATGTGCTACAGCTCTCTGACCTTGGCGTCGGAATGAAGCTGCAAGGCACCGTCCGCAACGTGGTCGACTTCGGCGCGTTTGTAGATATCGGTTTGAAAAATGACGGCCTCGTCCACATTTCTCGCCTGAAAAAAGGCTTCGTCAAGCATCCGCTCGACGTCGTCACCGTGGGAGATATCGTCGACGTGTGGGTCGTAGAGATCGACGAAAAACGCCAGCGCGTGGGGCTGACCATGATCGCTCCTGGCGAGGCGTAAGACACATAAAAAGGCGGCCTCCTGCTACTCGGGACGGCCGCCATGTTTTTCCCAATATAAGAACCAGCAACTGTTCAGCAAACGAATTTGTCGAACGTCCTTCCCGCTGAAGGCACGCTGCAACTGCTTACGCATCCACTGGGGCATGTAGGTACCTCCTGGAATTATTCGCCTATTGGCAATGTATGCACAAAGGCGACCAGGAGGTACTTATTTTCCAAAAAACTTATTCTTCGTCACGCAAAAATTCCAGTTGGGCTTGCAGGGCGCGAATCTCGGTCAACAGCGAGATCAAAGGGTACTGGCTCTCCGGGAGAGCAGCGAAACGCTCTTCCAGACTGCTGACGTAATCCAGTCCATCCACGATAGCCAGCTCGCTTCCCAGAAGCTCCAGGTCAGCGCACTCTGCCAGAACGGTCGGCAGCTCAGGCCGATCGGCGATGGTCAGCTTGTCGATCTCCTTGTGCAGTCGCTTGAACAGGGCCACAAGCTGGTACATATGCGTTTGTGGCAGCGCAACGAACTTCAGCCCGACTTTTTCCTGCAAAATCAAATAGCGCATAAGCTCCTCCAAACCAATCTACTTTTCTTCCACCCAGTGTAGCCCATCTATCTGGCACTTTTCAACAGGAACTGCTATCGTGAACAGTAGAGAGGAGCGTTAGAGAGGACATGACCGATACGGAATTGCAAAAGCTGGTGGAGCAAATATCCAGTCAATTTTTCGCCAAGCCGTTTCGCCATCGGGCCCGCTTCAACAGCAGACTGCGCACGACAGGCGGGCGGTATTTGCTGCGCTCTCACGACATCGAATTGAATCCCAAACATCTGGAGGAGCACGGAGAGGCGGAGCTGGTTGCGATCATCAAGCATGAGCTGTGCCACTATCACCTGCACCTGGAGAAAAAAGGCTATCGCCACGCAGACCAGGACTTTCGCAGGCTGCTTGCCCAAGTCGGCGGAAGCCGGTATTGCCAGCAGGTCGGCACGGGACGCACGGTTTTGCCTTATCGCTATGAGCTCGTCTGCCGGGCGTGCGGGATGACGTATAAACGCAAGCGCAAAATGGACCCTTCCCGCTATCGCTGCGGGCGCTGCAGAGGGGGGCTGGAGCTGCGAGAGCTGAAAAAGTAGCGGCTTCGCTGTGGGCACCGGCTTTCTTGCGCGCATTTTGAAAGCAGAGGTATAATGGACTCACTATGCAAAAAAGGAGCGTTTGTGGTGGCACATGATGAATTTTCCCTGATCCGGCAATGGACGAGCCGTTCGGACGGACAGGAGAAAGACGGCTTGACCGTCGGGCTCGGGGACGATGCCGCCGTTTTTTCTCCTGCGCCAGAGATGGAAGTCGTGGCCTGCTGTGACGCGATGGTTGAGACGGTCCATTTTTTAAAAGAAACAATGAGCCCAAGCGACATCGGCTACAAGGCGGTCACGAGCAACGTAAGCGACGTCGCGGCGATGGGCGGCTACGCCCGCTATGCGCTGGTCAGCATCGCAGTAGCGCCGCACTGGACGCCGGAGGAATGCCAGGGCATTTACGACGGCATATACGCCGCGTGCGAAGCGTACAACGTGAGAGTCATCGGCGGCGATACCGTTTCCGCCCCGGATGCTCTGCACTTGTCTGTCACCGTGCTGGGCGAAGTAGAAAAAGGACGCGCGATTCGCCGCTCGCAGGCGCGGCCGGGACAGGTCGTTTTTGTGACCGGCCATGTAGGCAGCTCTGCCGCCGGCTTGCATGTGCTGCTGCACGGTGACCAGACAACGGTTGAGCCGTCGGGTCGCTGGGCGAAACTGATAGAAGCCCATCAGCGCCCCCGCGCGCAGGTGGAGGCGGGCAGGCTGCTTCTGGAATCGGGGGCGTGCGGGGCGTTAAATGACGTGAGCGACGGCTTGGCTTCTGAGCTGTGGGAGATCGCCGAGGCAAGCGCCGTCAGCATGTGCGTCGATGCGGACAAGATTCCTGTCAGGGAGGATGTTCGCGCCTATGCGCTTCTGAGCGGGCAGGACCCGTTGAAGTGGGCGTTTTACGGCGGAGAGGACTATCAACTGGTAGGAACGCTGGAAAAAAGCCAGGTGGAGGCGGTGCGTGCGAGGTTCGCGGCGGCAGGCATTTTGCTGACCGTCATTGGCGAGGTTGAGGAAGGCAAGCCCGCCCAGCCGAAGCTGTCATTGCGCTCGGGCGATAGCCGCACCGATCTGCCCAAGGCAGGCTACAATCATTTCAGGCAGCGGGAGTAAGCGAGGAGTGGATGAAAAATGGGCTATACTTGGAAGCTTGCGGGCGCAGAGGAAACGCAGCGCTTTGCCGAGCAACTGGCGAAAAGTCTGGCGCCAGGCGACTTCCTGGCGCTGGAAGGCGGTCTGGGGGCCGGAAAGACGACGTTTACCCAAGGGCTGGCGCGCGGACTTGGCGTTCGCCAGGTAGTGAACAGTCCGACGTTTACGATCATAAAAGAATATCAGGGGCGTTTGCCGCTTTATCATATGGACGTCTACCGCGTGGGCGATGATCCCGATTCTCTCGGCCTGGACGATTACTTTTTTGGCGAAGGGGTTTGTGTGGTAGAGTGGGCTTCGCTGCTTGCGGATTACTTGCCGGCGGATCGTCTGACGGTCTATCTGCGCACGGCAGGCGAGGAAGCGCGGAGCATCGAGCTTTGTCCCCAGGGAGAGCGTTACGTGAAATTGTGTGAGGAGTTTGATTTTGATGCGCGTACTGGCGATTGATACATCCAATCTGGTGTTGAGCGTTGCGGTTGTGGAGGAGGAGCGCGTCCTCGCCGAAATGACGACGAACCAGCAAAAAAACCATTCGGTGAGGCTGATGGACTGCATCAGCGAGCTGCTGGATGCGACAGGAACTTCTCCCGAGCAACTGAGCGGCTTTGGGGTAGCGAACGGACCAGGCTCCTATACAGGAGTGCGCATCGGGGTGGCTACGGCAAAAAGCATGGCCTGGTCGCTGAATGTGCCTGTCATCGGCGTGTCCAGCCTGGAGGTTGTCGCCATGAATGCCTTGGGCTTTCCCGGGCTGATCGTGCCGTTGTTTGACGCTCGCCGGGGACAGGTGTACGCGGGCTGCTACCGCACAAACGGCCTGGAATCGGTAGAAGTGCAGGGGAAGGAAAAAATCGTCTTGCTGCAGGAGTGGCTGCCGCAGCTCAGGGACTTGGCGCAGGGAGAGCCTGTTTTGTTTTTGGGCGAAGATGTGCGGATTCATCGGAAGGCGATTGAGCAGGAGCTGGGGGAGCAGGCCCGGTTTGCCTCTCCTGCCGCCAACCACCCGCGCGCAGCCCACATCGGGTATGCGGCGTTGCGCCGACTGCAGGACGGAGGCAGTGCGCACGAGCTTGTCCCTGAATATTTGCAGCTAGCGGAGGCAGAAGCGAAGTGGCTTGCCCAAAAGCAGGCGGGGGCCGTAAAGGAGTAGAAGCATGAGCCAACCAATTGACCTGGAATATCGTTTCATGACGATGCAGGACGTCGGGGCTGTGGCCGAGCTGGAACGGTTGTCGTTTTCCACCCCCTGGCCGCATGAAGCGTTCGTCAACGAGCTGACGAAAAACCCGAACGCCCGCTATGTCGTCGTCGTCCACCAAAATCGGATCGTCGCATACTGTGGTATGTGGATCGTGGTTGATGAGGCCCATATTACCAACGTGGCCGTACATCCGCTGTTTCGCGGGAAAAAAATCGGCCTGGGGCTCATGATTAAGATGATGGGAGTCGCGAGAATGTTTGGAGCGAAAAGCATGACGCTGGAAGTTCGGCCCTCCAACACCGTAGCGCGCAACATGTACACCAAGCTCGGCTTCCGGGAGCATGGCGTGCGCAAAGGATACTATTCGGATAACAATGAGGACGCAATCATTATGTGGGTGACTTTGTAATGAACAAGACCAAGACGTCGCGCTACGAGATGCGCATACAAGAAGCTTACGAGGCGCAGAAAAAGTCCGGCGCGCCCGTGTACATTTTAGGGATTGAAACCAGTTGCGACGAGACTTCGGCATCTGTGGTCCGCGATGGCCGGGAGGTGCTGTCCAATGTCATTGCTTCTCAAGCCGATATTCACAAGCGCTTCGGCGGTGTCGTGCCGGAGGTCGCTTCCCGCAGGCACGTGGAAAACATCACGCTGACGATCGAGCAGGCTTTGGCAGAAGCAGACAAAAAGCTGGAGGACATTTCCGCCATCGCGGTGACATACGGCCCTGGCCTCGTAGGTGCGCTCCTGGTTGGCGTAGCGGCGGCGAAAGCCATTTCACTGGCGCGCGGAATCCCGCTCATCGGCGTTCATCACATCGCAGGCCATATTTACGCGAACCGGCTGGTGCAAGAGATGGAATTTCCGCTCATCGCCCTGGTCGTCTCCGGAGGCCATACCGAGCTCGTCTGGATGAAGGAGCACGGCCAGTTCGAGATTTTGGGAGAAACGCGGGACGACGCCGCTGGCGAAGCCTACGACAAGGTAGCGCGCGCGCTGAATCTGCCGTATCCCGGCGGGCCGCACATCGACCGCCTCGCGCACGAAGGGGTAGCGAATGTGCCGCTGCCGCGCTCCTGGCTGGAGCCAGACTCGTACGATTTCAGCTTCAGCGGCTTGAAGTCGGCGGTACTCAACACACTGCACAACGCCGCGCAGCGGGGAGAGACGATTGAGCCGGCGAACTTGGCCGCGAGCTTCCAGGACTCCGTAACAGAGGTGCTGGTGGAAAAAACGATCCGCGCAGTGCGTGCCTGCCAGGCGAAGCAAGTGCTGCTGGCAGGCGGCGTAGCAGCGAATCGCGGTCTGCGGGAACGGCTGCAGGCACGCTGCGAGGCGGAAGGAATCCCGCTCGTCATCCCGCCGCTGTCGCTTTGCACGGACAACGCCGCCATGATCGCGGCAGCAGGCTATATCAAGTATGAAAAAGGGCAGTTCGCCGCGCTCGATTTGAACGGCGTGCCTGGGTTGTCGCTGAACGAAAACGAGCAGTAGCCTGGATCGAACAGCAAAGTCCATTCCTTGCGGGGATGGGCTTTTTTGCGTTCCGCGAGTCTTGTCGTCTGGAAAGCCCAACCGTGGGAAAAGAACTTGCTGCCAGTCTCTCCCCGCCAGGAGAGCTGTGCGCCGCCTTTGATTCCGCCCTCGTTCCTGCTGTTGCCCAAGCGTTTTCAGCATTATCCACAAGATCAGGATAACTTTCCGGGTTGTTCTCACAGTCGCCTGTGAATACTGGTGATAACGCGAAAAATGGCCGGGAAATTCACGTATAGCCTGTGGATTATTTTGTGGAATATGTGGATAAAAGACTCTGGTTATCAACAGGAGGTACGCCGTGAAGACAAAATTCGTGTGGCTTTTCTTGGTCATCCTGATTTTGGTTGTTCATACAAATTGCGGAAATTCGCTTGCTGCCAACGAAAAGCGCCAGGTCGTCGTGCTATTTGTAGACGGGCTGTCTTTTTCCGATCTGGAAAAGCTGAAACGCCTGCCGCCTGTGGATAAATGGATCGGCGAGGCGGCAGCAGGTGCCTTATCCATGCGCACGCCGGGGCCACGGACAGCGGCCAACGGTTACTTGCTGATGGGCAGCGGCGCCCAGGCTCTCTATACCGAGCGCAGCGGTACGGCCTATCACCCGCAAGAAGCGCTCTCCCCCAAAGAGACGGCAGGAGAGCGGATGCAGGAGCTGGGCGGTTACCAAGCGCAGGACCTGGCGCGTTCTGCCATCGTTTTTCCCGGTATTTTCCGGCTGCACGAGGATAACCGGGACAAACCGTATTCCTCCCGGCTTGGGCTGTTGGGCACGACGCTTGCCGCGCACAAGATTCGGGTAG
Source organism: Brevibacillus agri (assembly GCF_004117055.1). NCBI lineage: Bacteria > Bacillati > Bacillota > Bacilli > Caryophanales > Paenibacillaceae > Brevibacillus > Brevibacillus agri. The sequence continues at coordinate 5,316,827 of NZ_CP026363.1, read as the reverse complement.
CTTCCTACGGCAACGGCGATGTCGAGGAAGCCAGGCAGCGGCACGCTGTCCTGTTTGCCATGGACCAGGAGGGAAGAGTTCCGGCAGGGGATGTGTCCGGCAAAAGCACGTTGTTCGCGCAGGGCTATCCGTTCGGGGTGAAAACGAATTACAGCTACTTGCGCGAGCGGATTCAGGCAGACCGCACATCCGGCCTGATTGCGGTACAGCTTTCCGACTTGTCCCGCCTGTACCAGCTTGGCCCGGACATGGAGCCGGGGCAGTTTGCCAGACAGTATCAACGGGTTTTGCACGATCTGTCGCAGTTTCTCGACGAGCTGCTCTCCGCGCGCGGGGAAAACCAACTGGTGCTGCTCGTGTCGCCAGCAGTCAACCCGGTAGCCGTAAAAGAAAAGGCGCTGCTGTCGCCGCTTTTGAGCTGGTCAGGAGAAGGAGCGGGGCTGCTGACCTCAGCGACTACGCGGCAGGCCGGCCTGGTAAGCGGACTTGACGTATTGCCGACGGTGTTGTCCTGGCTGGACGTGCCTGTTCCGAAAGGCTTGGCGGGTCATGTCATGCACAGCACGGAGAGGGGGACGCTGCCGCTGTTGAGCCATCAGGTGGAGAACATTCATCATACGTACGCCACGCGCTCTTCTGTCCTCTATACGTACGTCATGCTGCAAATTGTGACGTTGGCGTTCGCGGCATTGCTGTGGCTGTGGGGCAGGAGAAGAGAAGGCGCAGGCTTGTCCCGCATACGCAGAGGTGTCCGTCTGGCGCTGCTCGCGCTGCTCTGGTTTCCCTTTTTGCTGTTGGCCGAGAGTTTGCTCGATTGGCAGGTTCACGGTTCAGTCGTTCTCGGGGCGTTGATTATGGCCGCGCTGGCAGCGGCCTTTTGGCAGGAAAACCACTCCCTTGCCCGCGTCACGCTGACCGCAAGCGCCGTAACCGTTGCCGCCTTGCTGCTCGACGGCTGGTCGGGGGCAACGCTGATGCGGCAGTCGTTTCTCGGCTACGACCCGGTGATCGGGGCGCGTTTTTACGGCTTGGGCAATGAATACGAAGGCGTCATGATCGGAGGAACGATCATGCTGGTCGCTTCCTTGTACCAGCTTTACCGGGAGCGGAGCCGGGCGCTTTTCGGGGCGAGCCTGCTGCTGCCTGCTGCCTCGGCCGCTATGTGCGGCATTGTCCTGTACTACATGGTCGCGCCGGATTTGGGCACGGACGCAGGCGGCTTTCTCGCCGGGCTGGTCGGCTTTTTTGTCGCCTTTTCCCGGCTGCACGGCTGGCGCATAGGCAAAAAAGGCCTCCTGCTTCTGGCAGGCGGCCTCATGCTTGGCGTTATAGGGTTGATGGCGGCGAGCCTCGTTTCCGATCAGCCTCCCACTCACGTCGGTAGAGTAGCCCAGCAAATAATGGCAGGCGAGTGGGCGGAGATCGGGCAGATGGTCGAGCGGAAGCTGGCGATGAACTTGCGTTTGATTCGCGTCTCGATCTGGAGCAAGGTGTTTGCCGTTTCGCTCATCGTACTCGGGCTGCTCGCCTTGAAAAACGACCGCTTTCTCCGTCATCTGGCACAGGATACGCCGTATTTGGTAAAAGGCTTCGCGGGCGTCATTGCTGGAGCGCTGGCGGGACTTGCGCTCAACGACTCGGGAATCGTGACCGCTGCGACCTGCATTTCGTTTCTCGTCGTGCCCGCTCTGTACGCGGCGCTGGAGGAGCCGACACAGGAGCGCTGCTCGACGTGAGTCGCAAGTGAAGCGCGACGACACCGCCTGCATACGTTCATGCGGTCAGACAGTCGCTATTCCTCCGACAGCGTGCTCCATTCGTCGTACAACTGCTCCAGCTCCTGCTTGGCGGCTTGGATCAGGTCGTTGCGCTCTTTGGCTTGCACGTGATCGCTGTAGATTTCCGGGAGGCACAGCTCTTCCTCCCATTTGACGATGTCGGCTTCCCGCTTTTGAATCGTCGTCTCGATTTCTTCCAAACGGCGCTGGCGTTGACGCTCGCGCCTTTTTGCTTCCTTGTCCAGCTCGTAGGACGATTTTTCCGGCTGGGCTGCGGCAGTAGACCCCTGCTTTTTCACAGGCTGCGCCGCTTGCTCGGCGGCAAGCTCTGCCAGCTCCTGCTTTTTCTCCACGTAGTAATCGTAGTTGCCCAAGTAGCTCGTCACGCCATCGCCCGTCAGCTCCAGCACGCGGCTGGCTATCTTGTTCAGGAAGTAGCGGTCGTGGGAGACGAACAGGATCGTGCCCGGATAGTCGTAGAGCGCGTTTTCCAGCACTTCTTTGCTGAAAATGTCCAGGTGGTTCGTCGGCTCGTCAAAAATCAGGAAGTTGGCCTGCTTCAACATCAGCTTCGCCAGCGAGACACGCGCGCGCTCCCCGCCGGACAGATCGCTGATTTTCTTTTGCACATCGTCGCCGCTGAACAGGAAGTTGCCGAGCAGCGTCCGCACGTCTTTTTCCAGCATGTGCGGATACTCGTCCCATATTTCGCCGAGCACCGTGTTGCGCTCATTCAGATTGCGATGCTCCTGGTCGTAGTAGCCGATCGTCACATTGCTGCCGAAATGCACGTCGCCCGCGAGCGCCTTCAGTTGCCCGACAATCGTTTTCAGCAAAGTCGACTTGCCGATCCCGTTTGGCCCGACCAGTGCGACACGTTCCTCGCGTTCGATTTCAAACGTCAGGCCGCGGGAGAGGACGGCATCCGGGTAGCCGACAGACAGGTTGTTCGCCTTCATGACGATCGTTCCGCTCATTTTGGCTACGTCGAAGGAAAAATTCACGGACTTGTTGTGCATGATCGGTTTGTCCATGCGCTCCATTTTTTCCAGCGTCTTACGCCTGCTCTGCGCCCGTTTGGTCGTGGTGGCGCGAGCGATGTTGCGGGCGATGAAGTCTTCCAGCTTGGCGATTTCCTCCTGCTGCTTCTCGAAGCGCTTCAGCTCCTGCTCGAGACGAGCTGCCTTTTCATCGAGGAAGCGGCTGTAGTTGCCCACGTACCGGGTAGCGCGAGTCCGCTCGATTTCATAGACGACCGTCACCAGCTTGTCGAGGAAGTAGCGGTCGTGGGAGACGACGAGAATCGCGCCCGGATAGTTTTGCAAATACGTCTCCAACCAGGTGAGTGTCTCGATATCCAGGTAGTTGGTCGGCTCGTCCAGCAAAAGAATCGTAGGGGATTGCAGCAGCAGCTTGGCTAGTGCCAGCCTTGTTTTCTGTCCGCCGCTCAACGTCTTGATCGGGGTCTGGTAGTCCATGTCCGCAAAGCGCAAGCCGTGCAGGACTCCGCGAATGGCGCCTTCGTAGCTGTAGCCGCCTTTTTCCTTGAACGCTTCCGAGCGGAGCGAATAGTTTTCCAAAATTTGCTGATAGCGCTTTTCGTCCGCAAGCACGGCCGGGTCGCCCATTTTGGCCTCCAGCTCCCGCAGTTCTTGTTCCTCTGCCCGCAAATGGTCGAAGACGCTCAACAGCTCATCCCAAATACATCGCTCGGATTCAAGCCCGCCGTTTTGGGCCAAGTAGCCGACCGTCACATCTTTCGGGATGCGGACCAGCCCGCTGTCGTAGCTCAGCTCGCCCGCGAGTATTTTCATCAGCGTCGATTTGCCCGCGCCGTTCACGCCGACAAGCCCGACCCGCTCTCCTGTTTGTATTTGCAGAGAGATGTCTTGTAGAATGGTTTCGATGCCATATGTTTTTTCTATATGTTCAGCCTGCAGCAAAATCATCTGATTCACCTCTTTATATAGTAATGCAAGTGTAGCCTAGAGACGGCGCACGGGACAAGCCTTCAGGGGGCGGTCCTTGTGCGGCAAGGAGAGGGAAGAGGTTGCCATGGACCAAAAAACGAATAAAAAACAGTTGCGAAGCCATATTTTGGAGAGGCGCAAAGCCATGCCGCCAAACGAGCGCCAGCAATACGCTGCCCGGATATGCCGCCATCTGCTGGAAAATGAGCGGCTCGCGGCAGCGGGGGCAATCATGGCCTTTCATCCTTTTGGAGACGAGGCAGACATTTTGCCGTTCATTCAGGAGGCGATGAAAAGAGGGCAGGAAATATGGCTGCCACTCGCCCTTGTCGAGCAGCGCCGCCTGATTCCTTACCGCTATACAGGACCGGAAATGCTCAAGCAGGGCGTGTACGGGATCATGGAGCCGGACCCGGCAAAGGCAGAGGAAGCAGAGCTTGCCCGCCTGGACGCCGTAGTCGTGCCCGGTGTGGCGTTTGACAGGCAGGGCGGCAGAATGGGCTACGGCGGAGGTTTTTACGATCGGTTCCTTGCCGGGCTGGACAAACCGCCTTTTTTGCTCGGCGTCGGCTTTTCCATGCAGGTAGTCGAGCATGTCCCACTTGAGCCTCACGATATTCGTCTGGATGGAATGGTGACGGAAAACGGCTTTTTCCAATCGTGAAGGTTTTGTGTCAGGAGGTTCCTTTTTCTTGTTGTGCCCTCTACACTATGGACAAAAAAGTGTACAATACTAACGAATGAGAAAACGGAGGAATGAACTGTGGGTAAATGGAAGGTAGGCGTTATCTCGGCGAGTGATTCGATTGCCAGAGGGGACCGGGCTGATGATCGGATTCCCATCATCCGCAATCTGACAAGGGATTGGCTGGACGTAGATGTAGCTGTCTACCGTGCCGTTACTGATGATATGGAAGAGCTGCAGGAAAACATGATTGAGCTGGTGGACCGCGAAAAATGCGACCTGCTGATCGTGACCGGGGGAACTGGACTGAGCCCGCGCGATGTGACGCCGGAAGTGACCGCCTGGGTGATTGACAGACCAGTGCCAGGACTTGCGGAAGAAATGCGCCGCGCCGGCTTGCAGCAGTCCCGACGGGCGATGCTGACACGCGCGGTAGCGGGTACACGCGGCAACTCGCTCATCATTAACCTTCCCGGAAATTCAAAAGGGGTAGAAATCTGTTTCAACGCCATCGGCGACATGCTCGCGGATGCTTTGCACATTTTGCAAGGGACAGGCGAAGCCAATGAAGATTGGGGAGGATTGGGTTGGTAGAAAAACCGAAAATGCGGGAAGTTCCGGTGCGAGAAGCGATCGGCATGATGCTGCCGCACGACATGACGCAAATTTTGCCTGGTGAGTTTAAAGGCCGCCTGTTTAAAAAAGGACATGTTATCACGGAGGCGGATATCGAGCCGCTTTTGTCCATTGGCAAGGAACACATTTACGTGCTGGAGATGCCAGAAGGCTTCATTCACGAGGAAGAGGCGGGCATCCGGATCGCCAAGGCCGTATCCGGTCAAGGTTTGACGCTCACGCCTCCGTACGAGGGCAAAGTCTCGATGAAAGCTTCGCGGACGGGTCTTGCCAAAGTCAACGAGGAAGCGGTACACGCCATTAATGCATTGGAGGGCATTGCCTTCTCCACGATGTACGGCGATCAGATCGTGCACCCCGGCCACACGCTGGCTGCCACCCGAATCATTCCGTTGATTATCGAAGAAGAGCGCATTGTGGAGCTGGAGAAGCTAGCTAAGCAGTTTGACGGCCCGATCATCGAGGTGAAGCTGTTCCAGGAGAAGCAGGTCGGCCTTGTGACGACCGGAAGCGAAGTGTTTTCCGGCCGGATCGAAGACAAGTTCGGCGCTGTGATCCGCAACAAGGTGGAAGCGCTCGGCTCTACCGTAGTCGATCAACGTTTTGCTCCGGACGATAAAGAAGCGATTGAAAAACAAATTCTTTCGTTCCTCGACGAAGGCGTTGATCTGGTGCTCGTCACAGGCGGCATGTCCGTCGACCCGGATGACAGGACGCCGGGAGCGATTGCCGGAGTGGGAGCGGAAGTGGTCCGTTACGGCACGCCGATGCTGCCAGGCTCGATGCTGATGGTCGCCTATAAAGGGGACGTCCCGATCCTCGGTCTGCCCGGAGCCGTGATGCATGAGCCGTTTACCTCATTCGATGTATTTTTGCCGCGCATTCTTGCAGGAGAACGAATAGTCGCTTCCGACATGACGAGACTCGGTTATGGCGGTTTACGGAAGTGCTAGCTGGTTAGACTGTCAAATAACAGGAAAAAGGAGTGAAAAGCATGAGTACGATTGGGATTCCTGGATTAATTTTGATTCTGGTGTTGGCGCTGGTGCTCTTTGGGCCGAAAAAGCTTCCGGAACTGGGACGAGCAGTAGGCCATACGTTGAAAGAGTTTAAAAACGCAACGCGCAGCCTGACGAGCGACGACGACGATGACGAAGAAGCGAAAAAGAAGGAGCTGGCTGCAAAAGAAGCACCAGCCAAAACGGCTGTCGTCACGGAGAAGGACGCCTTTGACCGCGAAAAAATCGAGCGGGAAGTGCGTGAACGCCTGGAGCGCGAGCGTCTGGAAAAAGAAATTCGCGAAAAGCTGGAAAAGGAACGCCTTCAGATGGAAAAAGAGCAGCAGAAGGCCTAATCAGGTAAGGTGGTTGCCATGAAAGATCAGGAAATGACAGTGGTTGAACACCTAACGGAGCTGCGCAAGCGCATCATATGGGTGCTGGCTGTTTTCGTTGTCGCACTGATAGCCGGCTTTTTCTTTGCCGGTCCGTTGATTGAGTATTTGAAGCAAGAGCCGATCGCCGATGGCGTGCCGATTATTTCCTTGCATCCATCCGATGCTCTTCGCGTCTACATGCAGTTTGCCTTTTTGATTGGCGCGGTAGTAGCGCTGCCCGTTGCGCTCTATCATCTCTGGCGCTTCGTCTCGCCAGGCTTGCAGGAGCATGAGCGGCGCGGTTCGCTTTACTTTATTCCGGCGGCTTGTTTGCTTTTCATCACGGGCATTTTGTTTGGGTATTACGTCGTTTTTCCGATGATTATGCAGTTTATGACCGGCATGACCGCGACCATCGGGGCTGATCCGAACTACGGAATCGCTGAGTACTTCGGCTTCCTGTTCAACATGGTCATCCCTTTTGGCATCCTGTTTCAATTGCCGATTATCGTGATGTTTCTGACCCGTCTGCGCATCCTCAATCCGATGCGGCTGGCAAAGGTGAGACGGTTCGCCTATTTTGGGCTGGCTGTAGTCGGCATTACGTTGACGCCTCCCGAGATCGTCAGCGACATTATGGTGACGATCCCGCTTTTGCTGCTCTATGAGCTGAGCATTTGGCTGTCGCGCATCGTCTACCGCAAGCAACTGCGCGAAGAAGCGGAGTGGGAAAAAGAATTTGGCGGCTTTGAAACGGACGAACTGGTACGATAAGGACGATCACAGAGAAGACCCCTTGCTATCGGGACGGATAGCAGCGGGTCTTTTTTGATGAAAAAAATCGGCTGGGCAAGGCTGTCACCGCTCTGCAGCAGCCACGATGCGAATGACCGCAAACAGGTAGGAGATACTAGAAAAGTTAGGAAGGGGAGGTGTTAGGGCAACATGTGGCTAATTTTATGCTTGACCTTGTTTTTTTCGGCTGGCTCCGCCAATGGCGGAGAGCAGGTAGAGCTGTTCGATTCGGACAAGCAGCAGGTTGTCGCGACGTTTGCCAATTCGGACGTGTTTCAAAAAGAGGCGCAGCAACTGTTACGCACCGTAAGCGGGCGCGTGTTGGAGCTGAATCCGTCGCTCGACCACGTGATGATCGTCAAAATCCCGCTGGCACCGCCGCAGAGGTTGCAGCATGCCCCGTCTGGCATCGACACGGAGATCGCGGAGATGTTCGTCATCATGCCGAAAAAAGAAGGCAGGCGCCCGTGGCTGATTTTGCACACCAAAGAATACGAGACAGTCGTAGTCGAGTTTTCCGGAGCGGTGGATCAGCTCAGGGCGAGCGTCCGTTTGCGCTGACAGCGGCTTACTTGCTCGGCGTGAGGAAGGTTTGGGTGAAATAGTCGGTAATGACGCCGACGCCAAGCTGGGTGAAGTCTTTTTCCAGGATGTTTTTCCTGTGGCCGGGGCTGTTCATCCAGCTTTCATGCGCTTCGATTGCGTCGGGATAGCCTGCTGCGATGTTTTCTCCCGCCATGCTGTAGGCGATTTTGGCCTGCTTCAGACGTTCAAACGGGCTGCTTCCGGTCGTCGCGGAAACATGATCGAAGTAATCGTTCGTTTCCATGTCCAGGCTGTGGGCTCTGGCTACTTTTGCAGCTTCCTCGTTCCATTGCAGGGGAGGCAGCTTGTAGCGGTAGCGGGAGACATTGACGAGATCGAGCGTTTGCCGCTCATTGGCCAGGTTGACCTGTTCCCGTTCGCCCACGCTCAAGGCCGGAGGATCGAAATCCGGGGCTTGCCCCTGGTACGACCATTTCGTTTCGTAAAACCCGCCGCGCAATAGCATTTGCGTGTCGATCAGGCGCAGTCCGGTCACTTTGCTGCCATTTTGCTTGTCCAGGTAAAAAATGTGCGGGATGCCGTTCTTCATGACGAGCGGACGCTGCTGCTTCTGGTTGGTAATCTGGATGGTGGCTCCCATATAGGAAAAGGTGAGCGTATTTTGCGGGCTGTATTGCCGCTCCAGCGCTTGCAGGCTGCTGCCCACCCCGATGTTGCCCAGCATTGCGGTCGGAGCGAGAGAGTACAGGTCCACTACTTTGCCGTTGGCGATGCCCACCTGGACGTAGCGGGCCGGATCGCGGTTGTACACCCACCATTCGTAGCCAAGGCTGCTCGGGTCTTTGCGCGCCGGCTCGCCCAGCAGCTTGCGGACTTCCTCGGCAGGCGTCCCGATAGTCAGCCCGAACAGCGTAGCGGACTCTTGCTGCGAAGAGGCGTCTGTGGCTGTAGCTTTTGCCGGAGCAGTTGGCGCCGGCGCGCTTGCGGGTATAGCCTTGTCCGGTTTGGGAGCAGCCGGAGAAGTGCTGTTGTCGGCAGGCAGCTCCGTCGGGATCGTCGGCGGCTGACCGACCCAGGCAAAATGAGAGGCTTTGTCCCAGCCAACTGGTTTGTTCAGGTGCCGTCCGATCATGGAAAGCGGGACGTAGAGCGTTCCCCGATACTCCAGGGAAGCGGGCACCTCCTGGCCTCTTTCTACGTAATACCCTTGCTTTCCGCCAGTGGCGATTTGGCGTCCGTCCCAAAAGATGGCGGAAGGGTAGATGTTTACCCGTATAAAGGAAGTGGTGTCCGATGAGAACAAACGGCTGATTCCCAGCACACCGAGGGCAATCAGGCCGATCCAGAGCCATTTATGCATGGAACATATCCCTCCTTGGCAGGCTTGTCTGATCGTTTGTTTGATTTATATGAGCCGGTCTGTTTGCTAGAACCGTTTTGCTAGAAAAATCATTTGCTAGAGAAACTGCAAATGGAGACTAGCGGTTGAGAAAAAATGAGGGAAACTACTTGCAAAGTACATAGCGATTCATTATTATAGGAATTGGGTGTTAGCACTCATAACAAGTGAGTGCTAACAACAGAAAAATTTGTTTACCTACATTTTTTGAGGAGGGTGTTTTTAGTGCTTAAGCCATTGGGTGACCGTGTGGTAATCGAAGCTATCTCCAAAGACGAAACGACTGCAAGCGGTATCGTTTTGCCTGATACTGCAAAGGAAAAACCGCAAGAAGGCCGAGTAATCGCAGTTGGTTCTGGCCGTGTTGCCGACAACGGCGAGCGCATCGCTTTGGAAGTAAAAGAAGGCGATAAAGTAATCTTCTCCAAATACGCTGGTACTGAAGTAAAGGTAGACAATAAAGAATACCTCGTGCTGCGCGAATCCGATATCCTCGCGATCATCGGTTAAGGCTCTTGACATAGGAAGTCGAACGACAATACACATAACAGGAGGTTGAGTTTTAGATGGCAAAACAAGTCAAATTCTCTGAAGACGCTCGCCGCTCCATGCTCCGCGGTGTGGAAACTTTGGCAAACGCAGTGAAAGTAACTCTCGGACCAAAAGGACGCAACGTGGTTCTGGAGAAAAAATTCGGTTCTCCGCTGATTACAAACGACGGCGTAACCATCGCGAAAGAAATCGAGCTGGAAGACGCTTACGAAAACATGGGTGCGCAACTGGTTAAAGAAGTTGCTACCAAAACGAACGACATCGCAGGTGACGGTACTACTACTGCAACCGTTCTGGCTGCAGCTATGATCCGCGAAGGTCTGAAAAACGTAACAGCCGGCGCTAACCCGATGGTAATCCGTCGCGGTATGGAAAAAGCTGTTCGTGCTGCTGTAGAAGAAATCAAATCCATCGCGAAGCCAGTTGAGAACAAGTCCTCCATCGCACAAGTTGCTGCGATCTCCGCTGACGATCAAGAAGTGGGTAACCTGATCGCAGAAGCTATGGAAAAAGTGGGCAAAGACGGCGTCATCACCGTTGAAGAGTCCAAAGGCTTCGTAACTGAGCTGGAAGTAGTAGAAGGTATGCAATTTGACCGCGGCTACGCTTCCCCTTACATGATTACTGACACTGACAAGATGGAAGCGGTTCTGAACAACCCTTACATCCTGATTACTGACAAAAAAATCTCCAACATCCAGGAAGTTCTGCCTGTACTGGAGCAAGTGGTACAAAGCGGCAAACCGCTCCTGATTATCGCAGAAGACGTGGAAGGCGAAGCGCTGGCTACTCTCGTAGTGAACAAACTGCGTGGTACCTTCACAGCCGTAGCGGTGAAAGCTCCTGGCTTCGGCGATCGCCGCAAAGCTATGCTGCAAGACATCGCTGCTCTGACTGGCGGCGAAGTAATCACAGAAGAGCTGGGTCTGGACCTGAAATCCACTAAGCTGGAGCAACTGGGCCGCGCTGGCAAAATCGTGGTTACCAAAGAAAACACAACCATCGTTGAAGGTGCTGGCGACAAAGCAGCTATCGAAAGCCGCGTATCCCAAATCCGTCAACAAATCGAAGACACTACTTCCGACTTCGATCGCGAAAAACTGCAAGAGCGTCTGGCTAAACTGGCTGGCGGCGTAGCAGTTATCAAAGTCGGTGCAGCTACTGAAACCGAACTGAAAGAGAAAAAACTCCGCATCGAGGACGCTCTGAACTCTACTCGCGCTGCAGTAGAAGAAGGTATCGTACCTGGCGGTGGTACTACTCTGATTAACGCGATCAAAGCGGTAGAAGCAATCAAAGTAGAAGGCGAAGAGGCTGTAGGTGTACAAATCGTACTCCGTTCCCTGGAAGAGCCGGTTCGTCAAATCGCTGCGAACGCAGGACTGGAAGGTTCTGTAATCGTAGAGCGCCTGAAAAAAGAAGCAGTGGGCATTGGTTTCAACGCAGCTACCGAAGAGTATGTAAACATGCTCGAAGCTGGTATCGTTGACGCAGCGAAAGTAACTCGCTCCGCACTGTCCAACGCTGCATCTGTAGCAGCTATGTTCCTGACTACAGAAGCAGTAATTGCTGACAAACCAGAAGAAAACAAATCGCCTATGGGCATGCCAGACATGGGTGGCATGGGCGGCATGGGCATGATGTAAGAAAGCGGTTCGCCGTTTTCTGCAAAAAGAGGCAGACATTAGTCTGTCTCTTTTTTAATGTGCGGAAACCTGCTTGCGCCAAAAGAGCGGGGTGAGGCCGGAGTTTCTGCTGTGGGCGCTTTTTGGCGACTGGTGAATACGATGAGGAGTGGGGGGCTTTTGCTGCTGGACAGTTATGGCAGTAGCTTTTGTCTACGGATGAACGCGTCCTGGCCGTTTACGGGAGAGGGGGAGAGCGATGAACAAGCGCTGGATTACTTTGGATTTGGATGGAACGCTGATGCAAAATCCTTTCGGTGCCTGGGTATTTCCAGAGGTGGCGAGTACAGTTTCCAGAAAGCTCGGGCGTGAGCATGACATCGTTGCTGAACTGATCGCGGAGCATGAAAAGCGAATGGCCCTGCGCCAATGGGTGGCAGCCTACGACTGGGATGATATGCTGTCT
>NZ_CP026363.1:5122500-5295000 GCF_004117055.1 Brevibacillus agri | reverse complement strand
CAAAATGGCCCCGTAACTTCGGGAGAAGGGGCGCCCCGGTAGGGTGAGGGTCCCCGCCCAACGTGAGCGTAAGCTTGCGTTGGGTGGGCTGAGCCCGAGGGGGCCGCAGTGAAAAGGCCCAAGCGACTGTTTAGCAAAAACACAGGTCTCTGCGAAGCCGCAAGGCGAAGTATAGGGGCTGACGCCTGCCCGGTGCTGGAAGGTTAAGGGGATGAGTTAGCGCAAGCGAAGCTTTGAACCGAAGCCCCAGTAAACGGCGGCCGTAACTATAACGGTCCTAAGGTAGCGAAATTCCTTGTCGGGTAAGTTCCGACCCGCACGAAAGGCGTAACGACTTGGGCGCTGTCTCGGCAAGAGACCCGGTGAAATCATAATACCTGTGAAGATGCAGGTTACCCGCGACAAGACGGAAAGACCCCATGGAGCTTTACTGTAGCCTGGTATTGGAACTTTGTGCATCATGTACAGGATAGGTGGGAAGCTGAGAAGCAGGGGCGCCAGCCTCTGTGGAGCTGTCGGTGGGATACCACCCTTGATGTACGGAGTTTCTAACTCGTCGCCCTCATCGGGCGAGAGGACCATGCCAGGTGGGCAGTTTGACTGGGGCGGTCGCCTCCTAAAAGGTAACGGAGGCGCCCAAAGGTTCCCTCAGAATGGTCGGAAATCATTCGTAGAGTGTAAAGGCAGAAGGGAGCTTGACTGCGAGACCTACAAGTCGAGCAGGGACGAAAGTCGGGCTTAGTGATCCGGTGGTTCCGCATGGAAGGGCCATCGCTCAACGGATAAAAGCTACCCTGGGGATAACAGGCTTATCTCCCCCAAGAGTCCACATCGACGGGGAGGTTTGGCACCTCGATGTCGGCTCATCGCATCCTGGGGCTGAAGTAGGTCCCAAGGGTTGGGCTGTTCGCCCATTAAAGCGGTACGCGAGCTGGGTTCAGAACGTCGTGAGACAGTTCGGTCCCTATCTGTCGCGGGCGCAGGAAGTTTGAGGAGAGCTGTCCTTAGTACGAGAGGACCGGGATGGACGCACCTCTGGTGCACCAGTTGTCACGCCAGTGGCATAGCTGGGTAGCTATGTGCGGACGGGATAAGCGCTGAAAGCATCTAAGCGTGAAGCCCCCTCCAAGATGAGACTTCCCACAGCGTTAAGCTGGTAAGACCCCTCATAGACGATGAGGTTGATAGGTTCGGTGTGGAAGCGCGGCAACGCGTGGAGCTGACGAATACTAATCGGTCGAGGACTTATCCACACACTCTTAGCAAACATGCGTATTCAGTTTTGAAGGAATAAATCCTTCAACGTTCCTCGGTAGCTCAGTTGGTAGAGCAATCGGCTGTTAACCGATCGGTCGGCGGTTCGAGTCCGTCCCGAGGAGCCATATATGCGGAGAGTTACCCAAGAGGCCGAAGGGGACGGTTTGCTAAACCGTTAGTATGCGCAAGCGTAGCGAGGGTTCGAATCCCTCACTCTCCGCCATATATTTTCAAACAAACAGCTTTATGGCGGTGTAGCTCAGCTGGTTAGAGCGTTCGGTTCATACCCGAAAGGTCGGGGGTTCGATTCCCTCCGCCGCTACCATCCTAAGCTGCGGTCGTGGTGGAATTGGCAGACACACCATCTTGAGGGGGTGGCGGGGCGACCCGTGCGAGTTCGAGTCTCGCCGACCGCACCATATCTTAATAGCTTGGCCCGTTGGTGAAGCGGTTTAACACAGCAGCCTTTCACGCTGTCATACAGGGGTTCGAATCCCCTACGGGTCACCTACAAATTCTTCATAAAGCAAAGTGCTTGCTATACTGCAGCACAAAAAGCTTTGTGAAGGCCCCGACAAGAGTCGGGGATTGTGGAGGCTTAGCTCAGCTGGGAGAGCATCTGCCTTACAAGCAGAGGGTCGGCGGTTCGATCCCGTCAGCCTCCACCACTTATCATAATCATATGGATGGTCAGCCAAAAGCGTCTTGCTTCTAAGATAGGTGCTGACATTGATCGTCCGAATCGTCGCGGGATGGAGCAGCTCGGTAGCTCGTCGGGCTCATAACCCGAAGGTCGCAGGTTCAAATCCTGCTCCCGCAACCAAATTTTCTACTCGCACTGCTCCAGAGTGAAGTAGAAGCGAAGTGCCCATCGGGTGCAGTCACGTATGGAGCTGTGGTGAAGTTGGAGTTCACGCCGGTCTGTCACACCGGAGGTCGCGGGTTCGAGTCCCGTCAGCTCCGCCATTTCTTAGCTAGAGAGATGGCAACCAAATTTTTGAGGCTCGGTAGCTCAGTCGGTAGAGCAGAGGACTGAAAATCCTCGTGTCGGCGGTTCGATTCCGTCCCGAGCCACCATTTACAGATGATATTTTGCCGGTATAGCTCAATTGGTAGAGCACCTGACTTGTAATCAGGGGGTTGTGGGTTCAAGTCCTATTGCCGGCACCACCATTGGGGTATAGCCAAGCGGTAAGGCAACGGACTTTGACTCCGTCATTCCTAGGTTCAAATCCTAGTACCCCAGCCACTTGCGAGCCATTAGCTCAGTTGGTAGAGCATCTGACTTTTAATCAGAGGGTCGAAGGTTCGAGTCCTTCATGGCTCACCAGTTTTTACAAACATAGAAACACGCAGCACGATAGAAATATCGATGCCCTTTTCTGTTTTACCATGCGGGTGTGGCGGAATGGCAGACGCACCAGATTTAGGTTCTGGCGGGAGACCGTGGGGGTTCAAGTCCCTTCACCCGCACCATATAACCAGAAGGCTTTGCAGCCAGAGCAAACCTTTTATCATATCACACGCGGACGTAGCTCAATTGGTAGAGCGTCGCCTTGCCAAGGCGAAGGTCGCGGGTTCGAGACCCGTCGTCCGCTCCATAGTTGTTCTGCTAGCTTTCAGCCAGTACAGGTTGACCCGCAAAACATGTGCCCTTAGCTCAGCCGGATAGAGCGTTTGACTACGAATCAAAAGGTCGGGAGTTCGAATCTCTCAGGGCACGCCATTACTTCATATGAAATCGAAGAGTAGGATCAATTCCTACTCTTTTTTGCATAATCATGGCTGCATTCTTACAATTTTTAAGTAAGTTTTCCTTGTATCTCCCATTTCCATCCATTACTTTAGAATTACACTGCTGTTTTCTACGCAGGTGATACAAGAGAAGACGGGTAACAAAATGTTTCTGTTACAAGCTCGATGGAAGAATAAGATGGAACAGGAGATGTATTAACGTGAACCCAATTAAATTGGAACAAATGCATCCTGCAATTGCAAAGTTGATCGATAATATAGAAAAAGTTCTGATTGGAAAACGTTCCGTGATTGAGATGATGGTCGCGGCTGTATTGGCAAACGGACATGTTTTGCTGGAGGACGTTCCGGGTGTGGGCAAGACGATGCTGGTACGTGCTTTGGCTAAGTCGATCGGGGGAGAATTCAAGCGTATCCAGTTCACTCCTGACTTGCTGCCGACAGATGTGACAGGAGTAGCAATTTTCAACCAACAGACGATGCAGTTTGAGTTCCGGCAAGGACCGCTGTTTGCAAACGTTATTTTGGCGGACGAAATCAACCGGACCTCTCCGAAGACGCAGTCTGCTCTGCTGGAAGCGATGGAGGAGCGGTCTGTTACAGTAGATGGTGCAACTTATCGGCTGGCCGATCCGTTTTTTGTGATGGCCACTCAAAACCCATTGGAGTACGAAGGGACGTTTCCATTGCCTGAGGCACAGTTGGACCGTTTCCTGATGCAATTGCGCCTGGGCTATCCGACCGTGGAAGAAGAAATGCGCATGCTCTCCAGATTCTCGGAGGTGAACCCGCTCGCACAACTTGAGCCGGTGATGACGGCAGCAGACTTGGCGCAACTGCAAAAAGAGGTAGCTTCCGTCAAGGTTTCCGAGGGAGTAAAAGAGTATATCGTGCGGCTGTGCCACCGCACACGTGACCACCATCATATTTACCTCGGGGTAAGTCCAAGGGGCTCTCTCGCCCTCTACAGAGCCGTTCAGGCACTGGCTTTCGTGCGGGGAAGGGATTACGCCATCCCGGACGATGTCAAAGAGCTGGTGCCAGTCGTATTCGCCCACCGGATGATCGTGAAGCCGGAAGCACGTCTGGAAGGAGCAACCGTTGATCGGGTATTGACCGTGATTTTGGCCGAAACCCGCGTTCCGGTGAGCTGAGGCGGTGACTGCGGATGAGACAACGAAGATGGGGTAAGCTCAAAGCGCTCCTGCTTGTGGCAATCACCTACGTATTTGCCAAGTTTCAGGGCGGCTTTTCCAGTTGGTTTCTATTTTACAGCAGTCTGGTGTTCCTCGTTTATGAGGTTTTGGCGTATTTTTTAATGTTCTCGACGCTGGAGGTAGAGCGAGTCATCGACCGCAACCGCCTGCAGGACGGCGAGGACGTCGTAGTAACCGTGCGCCTGCGCCGGAAAATCCGTTTTCCGCTGGGCTGGCACATGATCGTGGAGCCGTTGCCTGAGCGGCTCGCAGGTGTATATGAGCCGCACAGGCAGTTGATTTTTCCCTGGTTTAAAAAAGAAATGGAGTTCCGCTATGTCATACCGAGTCTCCCGCGAGGTTTTTACCGGCTGGATCAGTGCGTCGTGAGTGGCGGGGATTTTTTTGGGTTCAGCGAAAGGCGCAAAGTCTTTTCGTTTCCCCAGGAGTTTCTCGTTTACCCGCGGTACAAGGAAGTAACGCATTGGGCCTTGGGGGATGGCAGCTTCAGCGGCAACGTGCACGTGTCGCACAAACGCTCCGACGATGTCGCTGCCGTGAGGGGCGTGCGCGAATACCAGCGCGGTGATCGCCTGAGCCAGATTCATTGGCGCGCATCTGCAAGGGGAACGGGCTTGAAGACGAAGGAATTTGAACATCAGGCGATGAACCAGGCCGTTTTTTTCCTCGATGTAGAAAAAGAAAGCTATCAAGGACAGCCGGTACAGTTGTTTGAGACGGCAGTAAGGCTGACGGCAAGCCTGATCGCCTATGCCAATCGCAACCAGTACCATTACGGGCTGGTGTACAAGCAAAATGAACGCATTTCGATTGCTCCGGCGCTTTCCTACACTCATTTTCTGCGCGTCTTCGATCAATTGGCGCGGGTCATGCCAGCGGGCAGCGAATCGTTTGCGCGGGTTGTGGGACGCGAGGCGCTGGAACAGCAGCAAGGCGTGACCTTGATCGTCGTGACTCCGCGCGTGGAAAAAGACCTGGTTCACCGTTTGATTGCTTTGGCGCAAAAAGGCAGAAGAGTGCAGTTATTCTATGTGCATGCTGACACTGTCATTTCCCAAGAGAGAAGACGAGCCCTGCAACTGCTGGGCGGAAGCAAAATATCATGTACGTCTGTCCACATCGACGAACAAGAGTGGAAACGGATTGGAGGTGCATAGACTCATGAGCGTGTGGAAGCGACCAACGATATGGCAATGGGTCTCGGCCCTTTTTCTGTTCCTCATGCTAAGAGAGTGGCTGCTCCCTCTCCAGGAGCTGACGGATACGGGCGTGCTGTGGCCGTTTCTTGTCATTGTGGCCGGTGTCCTGGCGATCGACGTAGCGGTTCCGTACAGGTGGGTAACGTTGCCGTTCAAGCTGCTGGGCCTCCTCTGGTTGTTGCATGCTACGCTATTCGATACACCGTTGTTTACAACCGATTGGCTGGCGGAATTGTACAGGCAGATTGTGCATGATATCCCGCTGGCTCTCGAGCAAGACTGGGGAGCGATGTCCATTTTGTCGCGCAATGCTTTGTTTGATGCCCTGCTGCTTGTCCTGATTACCATGCTGACTTATCTGGTGCTGGAGCAGAGACAGGGCTTGTGGTTTGTCTTTTTGACAGAGCTGTACTTGGCAGTGCTCGATACGTTCCTGCCTTACGACGCCAGCGCAGGAATTGTGCGGACGCTGATCTTTGGCTTTTTGCTGCTCGCTGTCAGCCATCTGATGAGAATGACCAGCATGGCGACGGTGACAGAAAAAAGAAGCCGGATATTGTTCGGTTCTCTGATGGCCTCTTTGCTGGTCATTTTGATTAGTGTCGGCATCGGGTATGCGGCTCCCAAAAAAGATGCGAGCTGGCCTGATCCGATTGCCTTTTTGATGGGAAGCGGCACGGAAGCACCGACTGCCGTCATGAAAAAAGTCGGCTACGACAACAACGACGAAATGTTGGGCGGGCCTTTCATGCAGGACAATACGCTCGTGTTCATGGCGACGACCAATGAGCACAGCTATTGGCGCGGGGACTCCAAGGACGTCTACACAGGCGTAGGCTGGGAAAAAGGCGATCGCGAGTACGAGGCGATTTTGGACCCGCAAACATACGAGTGGAAAAACGAGCTGTTTCACGGCCTGGAAACGAAAAAGGTAGAGGCAACGCTGGAGTTCAAAGGCCCGCAGCAGTTTGCTACCGTCTTTTATCCCGGGCAGTTGAACAAAGTGAGCAATTACGCTCCGCCAAATGCGACTGTCGTTTACGACAAGATGAATCAGCAGCTTGAGGTCCGCGCGGGAAAAATCAATCTGATCCAGCCTACGGGCGCAAATGGACGGACAGAGTACGGACCGAATACGATGCTGCTCAAGCTGCACCGGTACAAGGTGGACGCAGAGGTGCCGATTGTCAGCGAAAAGGCGATCATGGAAGCGGGAACGGACTATCCCGACGAGATCAAAGAGCGCTATTTGCAGCTTCCGGCGACTTTGCCGCCGCGCGTGAAAGAACTGGCGCAAAGCGTGACCAAAAACGCCAAGACGCCTTATGAAAAAGTAAGAGCGATCGAGAATTACTTGCGGGCGAGTGGAAAATATAAGTATGAAACAAAAGATGTGCCTGTGGCAGCGGAAGGACAAGATTTTGTCGACCACTTTCTGTTTGACAGCATGAGGGGATATTGCGATCATTTCTCCACCTCGATGGCGGTGATGCTGCGCTCGCTCGACATCCCGGCGCGTTGGGTAAAAGGATTCGCCCCAGGCGAGAGAGTGGGCAGCGACGATCAGAACCGCGACATCATGGAAATTCGCAATAAAGACGCCCACTCGTGGGTAGAGGTGTATTTCCCGGGGCACGGCTGGATTCCGTTCGAAGCGACCAGCACTTTCATCTCGCCCGTGCGCTTCAATTACGATTTGCAAACATCGCAGCCGCAGATTCCGATTCCGGTGCCGGATTTGGGGAATCAGACTTCGCCAGACCGGGGAGATGGACGCTTTAACGAGCTGGAAGAGGGAGACGCTATTCCGGGGAGTAGCTATTCGATTCCTTGGCAGGTAAATGTTGGGCTGGCAGTGGTGATAGCGGCCGCAGGTTTCTTGGCCTGGCGGCGCAGAAAAGACATTCAAATCTGGTGGCTCCGAAGACAGATCGATCAGGATAAAAGCAACAAGTACACGGATCGCTTCAACCTGCTGCTTCGCATGATGGAGCAGGTGTACACGAGACGGCAGTCTGGCGAGACTTTGCGGGAGTACGCGAGCAGAATTACGATTCCGGCGGACAAGCGGCAAGATCTGCGTTATTTGACGGAAATGTACGAGCGAACCGTTTACGGCTACAAGGAACTGGAACAGAAGGCGAGGTCAGTGGCAGAGCAACTGATCGAGAGATTGATCCGTCAACTGAAGCCTTGAACAAAGCCGTCCCATCTGCTAGAATGACGATCAATGAGTCTCGTATAATACTCAGGAATATGGCCTGAAAGTTTCTACCGCTAAACCGTAAATTTGGCGACTACGAGGAGAGCACTTCGGATTTTTGTACATGCAACCGCACATGTGTACACAAGCTGGGACGCTGCCTCCGTACGAAAGATCGGAGTCACCGTCCCGGTTTTTTTGCAAATATGCGACAATTCTTCGCGTGTATGCCTGTATGCAAGAACCGAGGGAAGCGGAAACTGCTTTATCATGCATCGAGCGAGGATGTCGGCAAAAATGCGGCCGGCACTTGCACGTCCTGTCGGGTACAGGAGAAGGGGGATATGATGGACAAGTCATTGGAAATGGTCGTCGTACTTGATTTCGGAGGCCAGTACAATCAGTTGATCGCACGTCGCGTTCGCGATCTGGGTGTCTACAGCGAGCTGGTGCCGTTCAATACGCCTGTAGAAAAAATCAAGGAAATGCAGCCAAAAGGGATTATTTTCTCCGGCGGACCTGCGAGCGTGTACGAAGAGGGAGCGCCAAAAGTCGATCCGGCAATTTTTGATCTCGGCCTGCCAATCCTCGGCATTTGCTACGGCATGCAGTTGATGAGTCACATGCTGGAAGGAAAAGTAGAGCGCGCTGGCAAACGCGAGTATGGAAAAGCCGAGCTGCGCCTGCAAAATACGCACAGCCTGTATGAAAAATGGGATGCGAACGAAATCGTCTGGATGAGCCACTCCGATAAAGTGGTGGAGCTGCCGACTGGGTTCCGCGTAGACGCGGTAAGCGATAGCTGCCCGGTAGCGGCGATCAGCCATCCCGAGCGCAAGCTGTACGGCGTGCAGTTCCACCCGGAAGTTCGCCATACCGTAAAAGGAACCGAGTTCATCGGCAACTTCCTGTTCAACGTGTGCGGCTGCGAGCCTACATGGAGCATGACGACGTTCATCGAGGACGAGCTGGTGCGCATTCGCGAGACAGTCGGCGACAAGCAAGTGCTGTGTGCGCTGAGCGGCGGGGTAGACTCCTCTGTAGTAGCAGCGCTGATCCACAAAGCCATCGGCGACCAGTTGACTTGCATGTTCGTAGACCACGGCCTGCTGCGCAAAGGCGAAGCAGAAAGCGTCATGGAGACATTCGCAGAGAAGTTCTCCATGAAAGTAATCAAAATCGACGCTCGCGAGCGTTTCCTGAACAAGCTGAAAGGCGTCTCCGACCCTGAGCAGAAACGCAAAATCATCGGCAACGAGTTCATTTACGTATTCGATGAAGAAGCGGGCAAGCTGACAGACATGGACTTCCTCGCACAAGGCACGCTGTACACCGACATCGTGGAGAGCGGAACGGCTACCGCGCACACGATCAAGTCGCACCACAACGTAGGCGGCTTGCCGGAAGACATGAAGTTCAAGCTGATCGAGCCACTGAAAACGCTGTTCAAGGACGAGGTTCGCAAACTGGGTACCGAGCTTGGCCTGCCTGACGAAATCGTTTGGCGCCAACCGTTCCCGGGCCCTGGACTGGGTATTCGCGTTTTGGGCGAAGTTACAGAAGAAAAGCTGGAGATCGTTCGTGAATCTGATGCGATTTTGCGCGAAGAGATTGCCAAGGCGGGTCTGGATCGGGATATTTGGCAATACTTCACGGCTCTGCCGAACATGACGACAGTAGGCGTAATGGGCGACGTTCGCACCTATTCCTACACAGTAGGGATTCGCGCCGTAACCTCCATCGACGGCATGACGGCCGACTGGGCGCGCATTCCTTGGGATGTTCTGGAGAAAATCTCCACGCGCATTGTGAACGAAGTCGACAACGTAAACCGCATCGTGTACGACATTACTTCCAAACCACCAGCAACAATTGAGTGGGAATAAAATAAACCCGGATGTTCGTCTTGTTTAAAAAATGAACGTTCGTATTTTCGTTGACATTCGATATGTCACCTGATACACTTCTCAATGTGAACAGGTAATATAGGAAGGTTCGTATATTCTTGAGGATATGGCTCAAGAGTCTCTACGAGGTCGCCATTAAACGACCTGGCTACGAACAAAATGTCGACGGGATACGAATTTGTTATCATTTTTAGAATTGTTCCCGGAGTGTTTTGTGAAGAGGCCAGGCGCATACTAATAGCGTCCGGGCCTTTTTTCATTGCCATTACCATAAGCATGGGGGGACTTTTCGGTGCGGAAGTATTTTGAGTTTGACAAACTGGGCACCAATTATCGCCGCGAAATCATCGCGGGCATCACTACTTTTTTGGCCATGGCGTATATTTTGGCAGTCAATCCATTCATCCTCAGCGGAGCGGATTTGCCGCCGGACTTAAAAGCCAACTACCCTGAGTTTGGCGCTGTGTTTACCGCAACAGCTCTCGCTGCGGCGATCGGTACGCTACTCATGGGGATTCTCGGACGCTTGCCGATCGGACAGGCACCGGGGATGGGGCTGAATGCGTTTTTCACCTACACCGTTGTATTGACCATGCATATTCCTTGGCAGCAAGCATTGGCTGGGGTGTTTCTCTCTTGTACGATCTTTTTGATTCTGTCTTTGACCGGCGTTCGGGAAGCGATCATCAAAGCGATTCCGAAAGGGTTGAAATATGCGGTTTCTGCGGGGATCGGGCTGTTCATCGCGTTTATCGGCCTGAAAAACGCAGGGATCGTTGTTGCAAACGATGCGACTTTTGTCGCGTTGGGCCATCTGACCTTCTACCATGAAAACATGAAGCCGGAAGAAGTATTGGCAGCGAAAAATGCGCTGCTGGCGATTTTCGGTCTGATCGTTACCGTTGTTCTGCTTTCGCGCAAAGTTAATTCCGGTATTTTTATCGGGATGATTGTCACAGCAGTAGTCGGCATGATCTTCGGTCTGGTCAGCCTGCCAGAGCAAGTCGTGTCTGCTCCGCCGAGCCTGGCGCCGACATTCGGTGCGGCGTTCCAGTATCTCGGTGACCCATCGGCCTTGTTCACCGTGAACATGCTGATTGTCGTACTGACGTTTTTGTTCGTGGACTTTTTCGATGCGACAGGCACGCTGCTCGGTGTAGCCAGCCAAGCTGGACTTCTGAGAGAAGACGGCAATCTGCCGCGTCCGGGAAAAGCGCTCGCTTCCGATGCGATCGCAGGGATGGCTGGCGCGGTGCTCGGTACTTCTACGACGACCGCTTATGTCGAGTCGACAGCGGGGGTAGCAGCAGGCGGCCGCTCCGGTTTTACCGCGATTGTGACAGGGATCATGTTCCTGTTGGCCCTGTTCTTCTCGCCGCTGCTCGCGATCGTGACTCCGGCAGTTACCGCTCCGGCGCTCATTATCGTCGGTGTACTGATGGCTTCGCACATTGCGCAGGTGGCATGGAATGACCTGGACGAAGCGTTCCCGGCGTTCTTGACCATTCTCCTGATGCCGCTGACGTACAGTATCGCAACTGGAATTGCGACTGGCTTCATCGTCTATCCGGTGATGAAGGTGCTGAAAGGCAAAGCGCGTGAAGTGCATCCGGCGATGTACGTTCTGTTCTTCGTCTTCCTGGCTTACTTCATCTGGCTGCGCGAATAGGATTTTTTGGAAAATAGGCTTCCTGTCTACTGGACGGGGAGCTTTTTTTGCGCTATGATAGGAAAAATCTTTTTTTGGCGGAGGGACCATTCATGTTTGCATCAATCACGTTCCTTCAACAGCATCACCACGGCTAGAGCGTTTGTATCTTCGGGAATTTTTCCGCAGGTGCAAGCGCTTCTTGTGCTTTGTGCCTGCGGTGGTGATTTTTTTGTAGCCATGCGGGCATGAAGTTGCCTCGCATGGCTATTTTTGTTTGGACGATGGACGAAAAAAGAAAGGATGATTCGGATGGACAGCACAGTGTTGAAGAGTGTCAAAGGCACGAAAGATTTTATGCCGCCGGAGCAAATGCAGCGCAACTGGATACGGCGAACGCTGGAGGAAGTGTTCGAGGCGTATGGCTGCAAGCCGTTGGAGACGCCCACGCTCCAGTATTATGAACTGTTGGCATCGAAATACGGCGGTGGAGAAGAGATTTTGAAGGAGGTGTACCGCCTGCGCGACCAAGGGGAGCGGGAGCTGGCGCTGCGCTACGATCTGACCGTGCCGCTGGCGAAGGTCGTCGGGATGAATCCGGAGATGCGGCTGCCGTTCAAGCGCTATGAGATCGGTAAAGTGTTCCGCGACGGTCCGGTCAAAACGGGGCGGCTGCGCGAGTTTATCCAATGCGACGTCGATATCATCGGTACGTCCTCGATGCTCGCCGAGGCGGAGCTAATCAGCATGGCTTTTGCCGCGTTCGCCAAGCTAGGGCTTGAGGTGTACATCGAGGTCAACAACCGCAAGCTGCTGTCAGGGGTGCTGCAGGAGTTGGGCGTTCCGGGCGAGCGCGCGGCAGATGTCATGCTGTCGCTCGACAAGCTGGCGAAAATCGGAGTGGAAGGCGTGCAAGGTGATCTGCGGGAGCGCCAGGTAGAGGAGCCGCTGGTGGCGGCGATCACGTCCTTTTTGCAAAAGGGAGCGCTGGCGCTGGATGCTTTGGCGCAGCAGTTTTCCTCCGAGCTTGTGCAGCAAGGCGTGCAGGAGCTTCAGCAACTGTTTGCCTACCTGCGGGGAGCGGGCGTGACTGGCGAGGTGCGGTTCTCTCCGTTTTTGGCGCGGGGGCTGGGGATATACACCGGGACGGTTTACGAGATATTTTTGCAGGATCAAAGCATTACTTCCAGTATCGGGAGCGGCGGCAGGTACGATGAGATTATCGGGCGGTTTTTGGGCGATGGGCGGGAATATCCGGCCGTGGGGATATCGTTTGGGCTGGATGTGATTCTCGCTGCGCTGTCCTTGCGAGCCGAAAGTGCACGGCCTGCCGCAGATGTCCTCGTCATTCCGCTGGCGACAGAGGAGCTTAGCCTCGGGCTGGCTAACCGGTTGCGCGCGGACGGTCTAAGAGTGGAGCTGGAGCTTGCGGGCCGGAAGCTGAAAAAGGCGCTCGACTACGCTAACAAAGAAGGAATCGCCTACGTGCTGATCTACGGCGAGAACGAGGTGAACAGCGGACAGGTGGTGGCGCGGGACATGCGCGAAGGAAGCGAGCAGACGGTACCGCTCGGCCTCGTCTCAAGCTGGCTTGGCGAACGGATATGATTCGATAGTCTTTTGCTGCCACTTTCGGTACGATAGAGAAAAAGGGGGCGAAGGCATGCGCAAATGGGTCTTATGGCTTGGGTGCAGCAGTCTGATAGCGATAGCGGCATGGGGACTCCCGGCAAAGGCGAACGCGGAGAAGCTTTTGCAAAAGCCGCTCTACCAGGCGGATGTACAGATTGATCCCGTGAAAAAAGAAGTAACCGGAAGCGTAGCGATCACTTTTTGGCCGGAGGACCCGCAACGTGCCTATCTCCATCTCTATCCGGACGTATTTACCGAACAACATGAAGGAATGCTATGGGAGGAACTTTTAGGCAAGGAACCTGTACTTGGTACGTATGATAATAACAGGCTTGCAGTCGATGGGAAAATGGTTGTCGGTCAAAAGGAGCGGCATATTTTGCAGGTACCGTTGCAAGCGAACGAACAGTCCGGCGCTGCAGCAAGCCCACGCACGATTCAACTCGATTTTGCCATGAAGCTCCCTCATAACGATGGGAGAATGTCGTACGATGACCACGCGATTTGGCTGGGCAACTGGCTGCCGATTCTCGCCGTACACGAGCAGGCAGGCTGGCGTCTCGATGCGTACGAGCCTGTCGGCGATCCGTTTTACAGCGAGATCGCCGACTACGAAGTAAACGTCACGTATCCCGCAGGCTATCAGTTGGCCAGCACGGCAGCGGATGCCGGGGCGGAAGTAGCAGCTTCGCCAGCTACGTCTGGAGGAAAAAAGACGGTTCGGCTGCGCGTGGAAAATGTGCGCGACTTCGCGCTCGTGCTTATGGACTCGACTTATCAAAAAGCGGAAACAAAGGCGGGCAATACGCTCGTTCGCACGTGGTGGCGCCAGGGGGATGACGAGCTTTTGGCCAAGCGCATCCACGAGGCCGGAGCAAAGTCGCTCGCTTATTTTCAGGAACAACTCGGCGCGTACCCTTATGCGGAGTACGATGTGGTGCGGACAGGCGGAGCGATCAACGGCATGGAATACCCTGCCCTGGTGTTTTTGGACGGGCGTCATTTCGCGGCGGGGGCAGAGACGGGAATTGTTACGGTTGCGCACGAGACGGCGCATCAATGGTTTTACGGGCTGCTCGGCAACGATCAACTGCGCGAGGCGTGGCTGGATGAAGGGTTTACCGAGTATGTGACGCTCGCCTTTCTCTCTCGGGAGTATCCGCTGACAGGCGCGGAACGGGTGCGCAGGCGTCTGGAAAACGGCATTTTTGTCCAGTGGTACGTAAAAGAAGAGCTGCGTCCCTGGCAGGCGCTCTCTGCTTTTCCCGCCAACCAGAGCTACAGCGATCTCGTCTATTCCCGGACGTCGTCCATGCTTTGGCTGCTGCGGGGAGCGTGGGGCGAAGAACGGCTGCATGACGTGCTGCGCGAGTATGTGCAAACGTACCGTTATCAAAACGTCAGCGGAGAACAGTGGGAAGCGTTTCTGTCCCGGGCGGCGGGAGAAGACGCGCGTGCTTTTCTGGACTATTGGATGAAGCTGGACATGTCCCGGCAGGAGCAGGCCGCGGCCTGGCTGGAACGCCAGCGTGACAAACAGCGAAAGTAAGCGAAGGCAGGGGAGTGCCATGTGGCGCAAGCATTGGGTGGTCAGCATGGTAGTAGGGATGGCTCTGGCAGGCATTTTGTGGAGTAGTTCGTGGACGGGACAGGCCGAGGCCGATGTCGCGGTAATCGCCAGTCCACAGCAGACGCCGGCAGCGATCACGTACAGCGCAGATGTGTGGCTGGACATGAACGAACGTATCGTGACAGGCGTGCTGACGGCCCGGTTTGTCCCGCAGGATGACAAAGCTTTTTTTCATCTGTATCCAAATGCTTTCGCCAAACAGGCAGACCTTGGCACGGCGAACTGGGAGCAGGTGCTTGGCAAGCAGCGAGAGCCAGGCGGCATCACGATTACAGCCGTCAAGGTGGATGGACGGGAGGCCGGCATTCGCTACGAAGGAAAGACGAACACGCTGCTGCGCGTGCCGCTCCCGGCGAAAAAGCCGTCCGCCGAGGCTGTCGTGGAGCTTGGCTTCCGCCTGCAGGTTCCTTACAACAACGGACGGCTCTCCTACCACGACCATGCGATGTGGCTGGGGAACTGGCTGCCGATCTTGGCGGTCAAGGATAGCGGCGGCTGGCGGCTCGACCCATACACGGCGATTGGCGATCCTTTTTACAGTGAAGTGGCGAATTATCATTTGCGCGTTCATTTGCCGGAAGGATATCAACTCGCTACGACGGGGCTGGAGAGTACAGCCGTCATCACGCAGACAAGGCCGCAGCGGCAAAGTATATATGAACTGGATGCATGGAACGTTCGTGATTTTGCCATGGTCGTCATGGACGGCACGTACCAGGCGGTGTCCGGAAAAGTCGGGGAGACTATCGTTCGGACATGGTCGCAGCAGGGCGACGATCCGGCGGCTGTGAAAAGCTTGCACGAGACGGCGATGGAGTCGCTCGACTATTACGGGAAGCAGTTTGGCACCTATCCGTACAAGGAGTACGACGTCGTCAAGACAGGCGGCTTTTTCGGGGGCATGGAGTACCCGAGCCTCGTCTTCATCGAGGAGGAGTTTTTCAATACGGCGGACAACATGGGCGCAGCCGTCGTCGCGCACGAAACGGCCCATCAGTGGTTCTACGGCATCGTCGGCAACGACGAGGTGCGCGAGGCGTGGCTTGACGAGAGCTTGACCGACTACGCGACGATGGCTTTTTTGCAGGAAAAGGACCCGAAGCGATCTCAGGCGTACATCCGGCTGAGACAAGGCCAGTCCCGCGCAGCCGAAGCGTATGCCAAACGAGGGATTTCCGCCGAGACGAGCGTGGCGGCCTTCCCGGACTGGAAAAGCTACAACGAGCTTGTGTACGGGCGCTCCGGCGTCATGTGGTGGACGTTGCGGGAAGCGTGGGGAGCCGAGCGGCTGAATCGGCTTTTGCGGCAGTACGTGAGCGAGCACCAGTACAAGCTGGCGAGCGGCGGCCAGATCAAGAAGCTGGTCTCGGCGGCAGCCGGGGCAGACGCAACGCCGTTTTTCGAATATTGGCTGCATGTGCGGCTGGACTCCGCAGCGGCGGCAAAAGAGTGGCTGGAAAAAGGTAAACACGAATGATGATATCCAACCTATTTTAAAATGTTCGGAAGCGAGGTTGACAGGCAAACTTTCTCCCTGCTACACTGTGTATGTTGATAGCAAACGAGTACGAATAGCCCAGGCGATGAGTACGGCCGCAAAAGCCGTTAGTCGGTTGGGTTTTCTTCTGATGATACAAAACGTAGGGGGCGAATGGTTCATGCTACAGCCTTTGGTGGGCGTCATTATGGGCAGCACGTCAGACTGGGAAACGATGAAGGAAGCATGCGCAATTCTCGATGAGCTCAAGGTACCGTACGAAAAGAAGGTCGTTTCCGCGCACAGAACGCCTGATTTGATGTTTTCGTATGCCGAAAGCGCAAAAAGCCGCGGTCTGGAAGTCATCATTGCGGGAGCGGGGGGCGCAGCCCATTTGCCAGGGATGGTGGCGGCGAAAACGGAGCTGCCTGTAATTGGCGTGCCTGTGAAGTCGTCCAACCTGAACGGATTGGATTCGCTTTTGTCCATCGTGCAAATGCCAGGCGGGGTGCCTGTCGCCACTGTCGCCATCGGCAAGGCGGGCGCGATCAATGCCGGCTTGCTCGCTGCGCAAATTTTGGGGATCAAATATCCGGATGTGCAAGCGCGCTTTGTGGCAAGACGCGATGAGGTGCGCAAAAAAGTGCTGGAGGCTGGCGAACTGGAATGACGACCAAACAGAGCAAGCAAATCAAACCAGGATCGACTCTCGGAATACTCGGCGGCGGACAGCTTGGCCGCATGATCGCCCTCGCTGGACGAGCTATGGGTTATCGCTTTGTGACGATGGACCCGACCGTCGACGCTCCGTGCGGACAAACGGCGGACAAGCAAATTGTCGCCAGCTACGACGACGTGGAAGCAGCGATGCAGCTCGCTTCTGTCAGTGATGTCATTTCCTACGAATTTGAAAATGTGGACGCACAGGTCGCGGAAGTGCTGGAGAGCCATGCCTACGTGCCGCAGGGCAGCCGCCTTTTGCGCATCACACAAAACCGGATTTCCGAAAAGACAGCGATTCGCGAAATCGGCATTCCCGTCGCGCCTTTTCGCGTAGTTGGCAGTTTGCAAGATTTGCAGGCGGCAGTAGCCGAGCTGGGGCTGCCTGCGGTCATGAAAACGGCGACAGGGGGCTACGACGGCAAAGGCCAATGGGTTTTGCGCAGCGAGGACGAGCTGGCGGAGGCGTACGAGACGCTGGCCAAGGCAGGGACAGAGCTGATCGTGGAGCAGTTCGTGCCGTTCCAGATGGAGCTGTCCGTGATCGCGGCGCGCAATCCGGACGGGGAGCTGGCTGTTTTTCCGGCGGCGGAAAACATTCACCGGGAAAACATCCTGCATTTGAGCATCGTGCCAGCCCGCGTTCCGGCGGAAGTAAAGACACGCGCAGAAGAAATCGCCCGCACGATTGTAGAAAAGCTCGACGTCGTGGGACTGATCGCAGTGGAAATGTTTTTGACCGCAGACGGGCAGTTGTACGTCAACGAGCTGGCGCCACGCCCGCACAACTCCGGCCATTACACGATGGACGCTTGTGTGACCTCGCAGTTTGAGCAGCACGTTCGGGCGGTTTGCAACCTGCCATTAGGCTCGACGGAGTTGCTCTCTCCCGTCGTGATGGTTAATATTTTGGGAGAGCACCTGCAGCCTGTCTTGGATCAAATCGACAAGCTGCCGCGCACGGCCAAGCTGCATTTGTACGGAAAAGCGGAAAGCAAGGCGAAGCGGAAGATGGGGCATATCAACGTGCTCGCCCCTACTGTGGAAGAAGCGCTCACCCACATTGATGAGCTGAAAATCTGGACGAATCCATCGGAGGTATAATCATGATCGAACGTTATTCCCGCCCGGAAATGCGCGCCATTTGGACGGAAGAAAACAAATTCAAGGCATGGCTGGAAGTAGAGATTCTCGCGTGTGAAGCATGGTCCAAGCTGGGTGTCATCCCGGAAGAGGACGTGAAAAAGCTGTGGGAAAAAGCCAGCTTTGACATCAAGCGCATCTACGAGATCGAGGAAGAGACGCGTCACGACGTGGTGGCGTTTACCCGCGCGGTATCCGAGACTTTGGGCGAAGAGAAGAAATGGGTGCACTACGGCCTGACCTCTACAGATGTAGTGGACACGGCGCTGTCCTACCTGCTGCGCCAGGCGAACGAAATTTTGGAAAAAGACATCGAGGACTTCATCGCGATTTTGGCGGACAAAGCGCGCGAGCACAAAGATACGGTTTGCATGGGCAGAACGCACGGCGTGCATGCCGAGCCGACGACATTCGGCTTGAAGCTCGCTTTGTGGCACGAAGAAATGAAGCGCAACCTGGCGCGTTTCCGGGCGGCGAAAAAAGAAGTGGCGTACGGCAAAATCTCCGGCGCAGTCGGTACGTATGCGAACATCGACCCGTTCGTGGAAGCGTACGTTTGCGAAAAACTCGGCCTGACTCCGGCTCCGATCTCCACGCAAACGCTGCAACGTGACCGCCACGCCGAATACATGGCGACATTGGCGCTGATCGCAACGTCGCTGGAGAAGTTCGCAACCGAAATCCGAGGCCTGCAAAAGAGCGAAATGCGCGAGGTGGAAGAAGCGTTTGCCAAAGGTCAAAAAGGCTCCTCCGCCATGCCGCACAAGCGCAACCCGATCGGCAGCGAGAACATTTGCGGTCTGGCGCGCGTCATCCGCGGCCATATGCTCACTTCCTATGAAAACGTGTCTCTCTGGCACGAGCGGGATATTTCCCACTCCTCCGCAGAGCGCGTGATTTTGCCAGACGCGACTCAGGCGCTGAACTACATGCTGCGCCGCTTCATGAACATCGTGAAAAACTTGACCGTGTTCCCGGAGAACATGAAGCGCAACATGGACCGTACTTTCGGTCTGATCTACTCCCAGCAAGTGATGCTCAAGCTGATCGAAAAAGGCATGAGCCGCGAGCAAGCATACGACACTGTGCAGCCGCGCGCGATGCAGGCTTGGGAAGAGCAGCGCTCCTTCCGCGCCATCGTGGAGGAGGACGCCACTGTCAGCTCCACGTTGACCAAGGAAGAGCTGGATGAGTGCTTCGATTACCGTTACCACCTGAAGCATGTGGATACGATTTTCCAACGTCTTGGTTTGTTGTAATACTGCGATTGTTTGCGTGATCCGAGAAACGCTCCCGATGAATGCGGGGGCGTTTTTTTGTTGGGGGCGAGGGCAAGGATGGTTGTTATTCCTCCTATCATTTTTCCTATATAAGTGAGACGACAAATCAGCTACTGATTGGTTGTTAACTTAAAAAGGGTGATGTTAATGGCAATGAAAGTAATTCCTACCGGAACCAGTGAAATGTGATGGAAATCGAGACACTTACGTGCAGCTTAATCCAAATTCGACTGCTCCTGATCGGGTGCAAGCATTTGTAGACACCTTTAAACGTGCAGCGGAGGATGCCAGTGACGAGTGTTATGGTCTTCCGGTTAAACTAATTCTTGCCATGGGGGGGAGAGTCCGGTTGGGCAACTGGACTACCCAGCGGGATAACCAAAACTGGTCTAACATGAAGTATGTCAGTTCTACCAATCCCCCAGGAAACCTCGGTAAAGGTAAAAATGGCTGGGCAGTATTCTGCGGCCGAACTTCACATGCAAAATCGTTTGCCAACTTTTTTATTAAGAATGCTCGTTACTCCGGCTTGATTGACTACTTGCAATTCACTAATAGTCCAAGTCCAACCAAGTGCTTGCGTTTCATTGCAGATGCAGGTTATGGTGGGGCGGATGCTCTTCTACTACGATAAGGTCATAGGTTATTTGGACACGTTGTGCAACAGAAGCGACTTTTGCTAAGCCATGTTAGCTTTAGATCAAAACGGTTGCCTTCAAAGAGGCAGTCGTTTTGATTTTGGATTGGTCATGTCGGTCGAACGCAGTAAAGAGAAGATCAATCTATAATTGAAAGGCAGTGGCAGTCTAAGACTTACCATCTTAAACTGCTACTGCCTTTATTGGATTATAGACCTGTATTAAGCGAGAGGTATAAATCAATCTCTTTTTTCAACCAAGGACCGTATCCGCTGACCTTGAGAACTCGCCATTCATCCAGCTTTTCTGGATTTTGAATGGCTACAAATGCGTCATCAGGGCTCTGTGGATCTACGTAAAGAATAATATCTTTCCTAGGAAATTCATTGACTCCAGGATCAGGTAAAAATGGGGGCTTTACTAATCGAATATAAGTTCGCTCTTTTTCAACCGTACCACTTTCTTTGGGGCTCTCTATTGGAAATCCTAGCTCTTGGCTAGTTTTTATTCCGATTTCCTCTCCGCTTTTTCGATAAGCGAGCGTGTACAATTCATTTGCACTCGTGATGATCCCCAGGTTTAAAGGCGGATGCTCCTTTGTGAAGACATCTTGTCCACGCTGAACAGTCAATTGCTCCACTGCGTTTCCTTGATTTTCTGTTTCAGAATTTGGGCTATGATTGTTGACAGACGATGTCTCATGGCTGCCAGGTATCGTTCCACAGCCCGCTAGAATGACTGAAATCAACAGGGAGAAGATCCATTTTCGCATATTTGTAAACCTCCGTTTTAAGTACATAAGGCAATTAGCTGAAATTATCGAAGAGGCGGCATGAGCCTCCGGAGACAATGCCCCCCAACTTTTCTTGATACAACATATACACCAAAAAAGGAAAAAGTTTCGCGGACATACAGTGTAAGCAAGAAATTGGGTCTTTTGTACGAGGCGGGAGAGGGATATGAGCAAAGACCAAGGTAGCGGCCCGGCTGGTAATTCCAACGATTATTATGCAAGCAAGCAGACCGAAGTGTAACCAAATGAACCGGCTTTCCGTACCTACCTGTGCGAGAGCTTACAAGCAGCCTATAAGTACCTTACAAAAGTGTAAGCTTCTTGAAATATAACTCGATGGTTCCTGCTTCTGATCCGTCTTACAATGAGAGCAACTCATACGGATGACGAAATGGGAGATCGATCATGAATACTGCAATCATTTATCCGAAACCGAATCAACGACAAATTTACGAAGATTATTCCGCCAAAATATACCGCTATTTCCGCTACCGCGTGAAAAACGTCTGGGACGTGGAAGACCTGACAACGACTGTATTCATCAAAGTGTACTCCAAGCTCGACCAGTACGATGGCCGCCATCCTTTTGGCGCCTGGATTTTCCGGATTGCGCACAACGCGTTGATCGACTACATGCGCAAAAAAAGGGAGTGCCCGGTTGACCAGGAGACGTTCAGCACGCTGACGGCTACTGACAAGCTGCCGGAGGAATGCGTTTTGACACAGGAGACGACGGAAGGGCTGTGGCAAAAGGTACACACGCTGACGAAGGACCAGCGCAACGTCATCTCTTTGCGCTATCTCGCCGATCTGCGCATGAACGAGATCGCCGAGATTTTGGGCAAGACCGAAGCGTCTGTCAAAATCCTGCATTTTCGCGGAATCAAAAAACTGCAGCAAATGATGGAAGCAAAAGCGTGAGGGTGGAGGTTTCGTTCCACCCTTTTTGTATGGGAAAAAGCCGAACGAATCCATCTGGCAACGGGCTTTGGCGCAATTGGCGCAGCCCAGTTTTCTAGTGGTATAGTAGAAGGAGGAGTAGCAGGAGACGCACGAGGAGAGGAGTATGAGCGAATGTCTACGATCATGATTGTAGAAGACGACCCGAAAATCAACCAGCTTTTGCAGGAGCAACTGGAAAAATACGGATTTCAAACGGTCAATGTAGAGCATTTTGATCGCGTCATGGAAGTGTTCGTAAGCAAGCGGCCTGATCTGGTGCTATTGGATGTGAACTTGCCCAAGTTCGATGGCTTTTACTGGTGCAGACAGATGCGGCAGGAGTCCAACTGCCCGATTTTGTTCATCTCTGCGCGGGAGAGCAAGATGGACCAGGTGATGGCGCTGGAAAACGGAGCGGACGACTACATCACTAAGCCGTTCGATTACGATGTGGTGCTGGCGAAAATTCGCAGCCAACTTCGCCGCGCCTACGGCCAATACGCGCCGCAGGAAGGGGAGCGCACCGTGGAGGTCGCGGGGCTGAAGCTGTTTTTGGAGCGGATGGAGCTTTCCATGAACGATACGAAGATCGAGCTGAGCAAAAAAGAAGCGCTGCTGCTGGAAGCGCTGATGAACCAATACCCGCGCGTCGTCAGCCGCGAGCGGCTGCTGGAAAAGCTGTGGGACGAGCAGTTCGTCGATGAAAACACGTTGAATGTCTACATCACGCGTGTGCGCGGAAAGCTGAAGGACATCGGGCTGGAAGGCGCGGTTGAGACTGTGCGCGGCTCCGGCTACCGTCTGCGGGCAACATGGGAGGACGGACAATGAGGTTGTTCCTTCGGGATCAATGGGCATTTGCTGCCTTTTTTCTCGTTCAGCTCATTTTGTTGATTCTGATTTTTGCCATGGACGGGTACTGGAACGAATCGCTGATGATTTACGTCGTGTTTCTCTCCGTTTTTTTTGCCGGGGCGTTTTTGGTTGTCCGCTATTTGACGCACCGTCTGATTTACCAGCGATTGAGCAAGCCGGTGGAGTCGCTGGAGGAGCTGACGCAGACGTACGGCAACGCGGCTTTGTGCCGGGCGATGGATGAAAAAAGTCTGGAGCAGTATCGGCTCTACAAAGAGCAGCTTCACGCCTACGAGAACAAGCAGCGCGATTATACGACGTTTATCCAGCAATGGGTGCATCAGATGAAAACGCCGATCTCGGTCATCCACCTGTTGCTGCAAAACGAGGACGATCCGAAGTCCGAGAGCATCCGCGAAGAAGTCGACCGGATCAAGCGCGGATTGGAAACGGTGCTGTACATAGCGCGACTGGACCGTTTTGAACAGGACTTTTTGATTGAGCCAGTGTCGCTTCGCACGCTTGCGCAAAACGTGCTGGCTGAAAACAAGCGGCTGTTCATTCGCAACCAGGTGTACCCGGAGCTGAAAATCGAACAAGACTGGCGGGTGGAGTCCGACGACAAATGGCTTTCGTTTGTGCTCAACCAGCTTTTGACCAACGCCGTCCGTTATTCGGCAGGCAAAAGCAACAAGGTCACGATCCGCGCCTACGAACGCGGGTCGCATCTCGTCCTCGAGGTGCAGGACTACGGCATCGGGATTCCGGCAGAAGACATCCAGCGGGTGTTCAAGCCGTACTTCACAGGGGAAAACGGCCGCAAGTATCCGGAGTCGACCGGGATGGGGCTTTATTTGGTCAAGGAAATTTGCGGGCGGCTGCACCATGGCGTGGAAATGGAATCGAAAGTGGGAGAGGGCACGACAGTCCGCATCGTCCTGTCTGCAGTGGTGCCAACCTTACAAGAACGTAAGAATGATGAAAGTTAATTCGATAGCTGGAAAACGCGCGTCCTCGTATAGTGGATAGTGGGATGTCAGAGGAAAGGGGAAAGACGTATGGAAATGCTTGCGGTGAACAGTCTGAGCAAAATTTACGGAGGCAAGATCACATACCGCGCGTTGACGGATATCGATTTTTCGATTCGCAAAGGGGAATTTGTCGGTATCATGGGCCCATCGGGCAGCGGGAAAACAACGCTATTGAACATGATTTCGACCATTGACTCCCCGACATCCGGGACTGTTCTCTTGAATGGAACGAATCCGCACTTGTTGAAAAAAGACAAGCTGGCGCTGTTCCGTCGCCGCGAACTGGGCTTTGTTTTTCAGGACTTCAATTTGCTCGATACGCTGACGATCGGGGAAAACATCGTGCTGCCGCTGACGCTGGAAAACGTGAAGGTCCAGACGATGGAGGAAAAGCTGCAAAGCGTGGCGACGAAGCTGGGAATCCAGGATATTTTGGAGAAGCGTACATACGAGGTGTCAGGCGGCCAGCGCCAAAAGACGGCCATCGCCCGCGCGATCATCCACTCCCCTTCGCTGTTGCTCGCCGATGAACCGACAGGCAATCTCGATTCCAAGTCTTCGCGGACGGTCATGGAGACGCTGGAAGCGATCAATAAAACAGACAATACGACGATGATGATGGTCACGCACGATCCGCTGGCAGCCAGCTATTGTCACCGGGTCATTTTTATCAAGGACGGACAGTTGCACAACGAAATGTATCGGGGGGAGAACCGCCAGGCGTTTTTCCAAAAGATTATTGACGCGCTGTCGTTCTTGGGAGGGAACACGTATGACCTTTCGACAATTCGCGTGTAATAATGTTTTGCGCAACAAACGCACTTATGCTGCTTTTTTCATGAGCAGCGTGTTTTCCGTCATGATCTTTTTCGTGTACGCGATGTTCATTTTTCATCCGGGAATCGTCGGCGAGGAGATTCATGAATCGGTTGCAACCGGGATGATCGTCGCCGAATACGTCATCTTTTTGTTCTCTTTCTTTTTTCTCTTCTATTGCGTCGGCGCGTTTTTGAAAAAGCGCGAGAAGGAATTCGGGATATTGTTCATGCACGGCATGACGCCGCTGCAGCGAAACCTGCTGATTTTTATGGAAAACATGCTCATCGGGATCGTCGCGATCGCTTTTGGCATCGGGCTTGGCATGGTGCTCGCCAAGCTGTTTTTCCAGTTCGCGGGCTTCCTGCTGGATGTGAAGGCGCTCGGCTTTTACCTCCCGTGGAAGGCGATCGGGCTGACAGTCGTCGCTTTTCTCATCCTGTTCGCCGCCATCTCGCTGTTCACGGTGCTGCTGCTTAGAAGCCGGAGCTTGCTGGAGCTTTTGCAGGGCAGCCGGCGCCCCAAGCGGGAGCCAAGCGCGTCGATTGCGCTGTCGATTGTGGCAGTGGCGCTGCTTTGTATGAGCTATGCGCTGGCGCTGACGGCGGACGGCATATACGTGGTGGCGCTTGTGCTGCCTGTCACGGCTTTGACTGTCGTCGGGACGTATTTACTGTTCACGCAGCTTAGCGTGATCCTGATCGAGTTTTTGAAGAAGCGGCGCTTCATCTATTGGCGGCGCACGAATCTGTTGACGCTGTCTGATCTCTCCTACCGGATGAAGGATAACGCCAGAATGTTTTTTTTGGTCTGCATCGTGTCGACGGTCGCCTTTTGCGCGATCGGGACGCTGGCGGCATTGGCCGGGTCGATCCAGGAGACGGTCGTGAAAACGAATCCGTTTGCGTTCGAATACCAGACCAAGGCGGAGAATGCCGCCAAGGACGCGCATTTGCGGCTGATTGAAAACAGCTTGCAGCAAGGAGGCTTTTCCTTCGAAAAGTACCAGGTGTCGATGCGGGTGCTTCCGGAGCAGGTGAATGACGAGACGGTCGGGGTGGTCAAGCTGTCCGACTACAACCGTTTTGCGATGGCGGCGAACTCGCGCGAGCTGCAAATGGCCGACAACGAAGTGTTTATCCTGCTCAGATGGTTCGGCGATGCGGTTGAGGAGCAGACGTTAAAGGTCGGCGGGCAGGAGCTTGTGGTCAAAACGGACACGAAAATGAATCCATTGATTCACGGCATCGAGTTTGCACGGCTGGCGGTCGTGCCGAACAAAGTGTACGATCAGCTTCGCGACTTGCGGGAGGAGCAGCGCTTTGCCTACGATGTTCCGCGCTGGAAGGACACCCAGGAGATCAGTCTCAAGCTGGGAGAGGAAATCCAGCATTACACGGACATCTACTCGTTTTCGGCGCGCGCGCCCGTCTATCACCAGATGAAGCAGATGGCGAACACGGGGCTGTTTGTCGGGCTGTTCGTCGGCGTGCTGTTTTTCGTAGCGGCGGCGAGCTTCCTGTACTTCCGTTTGTACACCGATCTGGAAAACGACAAAAGGCATTACGGAGCGATCGCGAAAATCGGACTGACGGACGCCGAGCTGACGAGAATCGTGACGACCCAGATTGCGCTGTTGTTTTTCGTGCCGATACTGGTGGCGATCATCCACAGCATGGTGGCGTTCGTGTCGCTGCAAAGCTTGCTGAAAATCTTGCTCGTCGCATCCGTCGCCAAGCCGACAGCGATCGTGCTGTGCAGCTTTGTCATCGTGCAGGCGGTCTACTTCTGGATTATCCGCAATCGGTATTTGTTCCATTTGAAGCGCTCGATGAACCGGATATGAAGGGCGTTTCGCTTTGTTTCGCTAATGCCATCAGGCAAACTGGCATAGGATAAGGGAAGAGATGCGCGAGGAGGGAAAGGGATGGATCAGGATACGTGGATGGGGCAAGCCGTCAGCATTGCGCTGGACAATGTGAAGGAGAGCCGCGGCGGGCCTTTTGGCGCGATTATCGTCAAAGACGGGCAAATCGTCGGACGGGGCCGCAATGAAGTGACAGCGATGAACGATCCGACCGCACATGCGGAGGTGCAGGCGATTCGCGAGGCGTGCCGCAAGCTGGGCACTTTTCAGTTGAGCGATTGCGAACTGTACACGAGCTGCGAGCCGTGCCCGATGTGTTTGGGAGCGATTTACTGGGCGCGGCCGCGAGCCGTCTACTACGCCTGCACGAAAGAAGACGCAGCAAGCGTCGGATTCGACGACCATTTTATTTACGAGCAAATCATGCTGCCGCACGAAGAACGCAGCATTCCTTTCCGGCAAATCGAGCTGGAAAATCGTCAGAGCCCGTTTGTAGCCTGGTCGCAAGCGGAGAAGCGAATCGAATATTGAAACGCCGTTGTTAGCTATACAGCCGCTTCATTTAATGGAGCGGCTGTTTTTTTGTTTATATAGATCAAAAATATGATAAAGAAAAATAAAAAAATGAAAATGCTTTCAAAAAGAAACTTTCTGAAAAATGCTTGCATCAGGTCGTGATTCGTATTATATTAACAACAATCGTTACGTAATTCGACTAAGATATTAAAATAACAACCGCAAATAGGTTTGTTTTCCAATAAACAAGACGAATAAAGGAGTGTTTATATGGAGGAGAAATTCCGCCGTTCCCTGTATCCGGAGCTTGACGATACGGACTACGGGATTATCCGGGCGCTGCAGCAAAATGCACGCTTGCCTTTTACCCAGATTGCCAAAGACCTCGGGGTAACCGAAAAAACGATTCGCATGCGCGTTCAGCAGTTGCAGGATGAAGGAACGCTGAGTCTCGTCGGCATCGTCAATCCGGTCAAGGCTGGCTTGCACGTCCAGGCGATCATCCAGATAGCTGTCGAGGCGGAAAAGCTCGACGAAGTCGTCGCCGCGTTGAATGAGATCGTGGAAATCCGATTGA
This sequence comes from Brevibacillus agri, assembly GCF_004117055.1. Classification (NCBI taxonomy): domain Bacteria; kingdom Bacillati; phylum Bacillota; class Bacilli; order Caryophanales; family Paenibacillaceae; genus Brevibacillus; species Brevibacillus agri. The sequence goes on along the minus strand of NZ_CP026363.1, from coordinate 5,267,897 downwards.
TCGTGTTGACCTCCGGCGACTATCAGTTGTTCACGCAAGTATTGGTCAGAAGCTACGAAGAATTATCGGAATTTTTGATGAAAAAGCTCTACAAAGTGCCGGGCATCGTGCGGACAAACGTCATCAACGAACTGAAAATCTTGAAATCCAAATACAACTTCGTCCGCTAAGGCGAAGCGAAAACCTCGGAAGGGGGAATGCCATCGGACGAATGAGCCGTTGGGATTGTCGTTTCATTGCTTAGAGCCAACAAAAAAAGAGAAAAGGGGTCATTCTATGTTTTCGACCAAGATGAGCAAAGCAATGCTCAGTGCCGTGCTGGGGACGGTTTTACTGGTAACAGGATGTGGAGGAGGAAGCGGGACAGGAACTGCCGATAGCGGAAGCACAGCGACGGCGCCTGCCACTGGCAAAAAAGTCATCAACATCGGGCTGAAGGCAGATCCGCCTTCGATGGACCCGAGCATCTCCACTTCTCTCTACGATCGCCAAGTTTACGCGAGCCTTTACGATAAGCTGTTTGACATCGACGCAGAGGGCAAGATCGTCCCGATGCTGGCTGAATCGTACGAGGTTACGCCAGATGGCAAAACCTACACAATGAAGCTCAAGCAAGGCGTGAAGTTCCACGATGGCACCGAGTTTGACGCCGAGGCAGTCAAATTCAACTTCGACCGCAACATTTCCGGGGAGAAGTCCCGCCGCAAAGGCGAGTTGAAGTTCGTTGAGTCTGTGACGGTCGTCGATAAAAATACTGTCAAAATCCAGTTGAAAGAGCCGTTTGCTCCGTTCCTGTCCGTATTGACAGACCGCGCGGGGATCATGGTTTCGCCAAAAGCGGTTCAGGAGCACGGCGATCAATACTTGAACCATCCAGTAGGGACAGGCCCGTTCACTTTTGTTGAACAGGTAAAAGGCGACCACGTGACGCTGAAGAAAAACGAAAACTACTGGAACGGCGAGGTAAAAGTAGACGAAGTGAACTACAAAGTGTTCACGAACGGTACAGCCAAGGTGCAAAACTTGCGCTCCGGCACGCTGGACATCATCGACGATACGCCTGTGAAGGAAATTCCGGTTGTAAAAGGCGATACCAACCTGCAACTGATATCCGAATCCGGCATGGGCTATCAAGGGTTTTATGTGAACAACTCCCGCCCGCCGTTTGACAACAAGTACTTGCGTCAAGCTGTCGACCGCGCGATTGACCGGGAAGCGGTAGTAAAAGTGCTGTTCAACGGCTATGCGGCACCTGCGCGTACCGCGTTTGCGAAAGGCAGTCTGGCGTACAACGAGCAGTTGAACACGCCGGTGCCGCCTAACGCGGCTGAGATCAAGGACTTGCTGGCGAAGGGCGGCAAGCCGAACGGTTTTGACTTTAAGTTGTACATCACGACTTCTCCGGAAAACGAACAGCTTGGCGCTGTGCTGCAAAGCATGCTGAAGCAGTACAACATCAACGCGACGCTGGAGAAGCTGGAATACGGCCAACTGATTGAAACAGGCGAAAAAGGCGAATTCGATGCCCTGCAACTGGGCTGGTCCGGTCGTCAGGACCCTGACCAAAACTTGCATGACTTCGTAGTCACTGGCACTTCCAACAACGACGGCCGCATCTCTATTCCGAAGCTGGACGAGCTGGTTGTGGCGGCGCGCGGGGAAATGGACGAAGCGAAGCGGAAGGCGCTGTACGAGGAAGCGACCAAGCTCTTGCAGGAAGAAGCGGGCTATGTGTACCTGTACCATCAATATGTTTTGATCGGCATGAACAAAAAAGTAACAGGCTTCACCTACGTACCGGACGGGTTGATCCGTACCGCCACATTGGACAAGCAATAAGGCAAGTCACACACTATAACGGCAAGAGCAAGGAGGAATTGTCATGATGTTCGTGGTCAGGCGTCTACTGCTGACAATCCCGATTCTCCTGCTGGTGTCCATTATGACTTTCTCTTTGATCCACTTGATCCCGGGCGATCCTGCCCGGGTCATTTTAGGACAGGAAGCGACACCGGAAGCCTATCAGGCACTACGAACAGAGCTGGGGTTGGACCAGCCGATCGTGGTGCAATATTTTTCCTGGCTGGGAAAAGTGCTGCAGGGCGATTTGGGAATCTCGATTACGGACCGGGTGCCGGTCTCTCAATTAATTATGCAAAGGCTGCCCGCAACGGTGGAGCTTACGATCGGAACGTTTCTCGTGGCGATCCTGATTGCTTTTCCTGCGGGAATCCTGGCGGCTGTGCGCCGCGGGACGTGGATTGACTACACGAGCACCTTTACTGCGCTGGGCGGGATGAGCATCCCGAGCTTCTGGCTGGCTATGATGATGATTATCTTTTTTGCAGTGAACAACCAATGGCTTCCCGCATCCGGCTACGTGCCGTTTCTGGAAGATCCGAAGCAAAATTTGCTGGCGATGGTTCTCCCCTGTTTGGCGACCGGCCTTCGGGAGTCTGCGGTGCTGATGAGAATGCTGCGTTCTTCCTTGCTCGATGTGGTCAGCATGGACTTCATTCGGACGGCGAAGGCAAAAGGCTTGAATGAAGCGCGCACGATTTTGGGCCATGCGCTGCGCAATGCGATGGTGCCAGTCGTGACAACCTCCGGGCTGATGATCGCGGGCCTTTTGGGCGGTCTGGTCATTACCGAGTCGATCTTCTCGATTCCCGGCTTCGGCCGTCTGATTGTCGAGTCGGTCTTCAAGCGCGACTACGTGACGGTACAGGGAGCGATCCTTGTTTCGGCGGTACTGGTCGTCTTGGTCAACCTGGCTGTCGATATGTTGTATGCGGTCATTGATCCGCGCATCAAAGCTGGGAAAGGAGCGGGTGAGTGATGAAAACCGCGCGCAAATTCCTGCGAAATGGTCTTGGCGTCATCGGAGCGGTCATTATCCTTGCGTTGATTGTGATAGCGATTTTCGCGCCGCAGATCGCTCCTTTTGACCCGAATGCACAAGATTACAACAAAGTGATGATGCCGCCAGACGGCGAGCATTTGTTTGGCACAGACGACCTCGGTCGGGATATTTTCTCCCGCGTCGTCTACGGAGCGCGAATCTCTATCCAGGCTGCTCTCATTTCGGTAGGAATCGCCATGCTGATTGGCGTGCCGATCGGGTTGTTGTCCGGATATTACCGCGGCTTTTGGGATGAGTGGGTGGTCATGCGCAGCGTCGATGCGATGCAAGCCTTTCCGTTTTTGATTTTGGCGCTGGCGATCTCGGCCGTGCTCGGTTCCGGCTTCGGCAACGCGATGTTGGCGATCGGGATCGGTTTCGCTCCTGCCTTCATCCGGATTACTCGCGGTCAGGTTCTTTCTTTGCGCAACATGGAATATATTCAAGCGGCGCGTTCGGTTGGCGTGAAGGATGCCCGCATCATTTTCCGCCATATTTTGCCCAATGCGCTCAACCCGATCGTGATTCAGGCGACACTCGCGATGGCCTCCGGCATTATCGCGGAAGCTTCGCTCTCCTATCTGGGGCTGGGCGTGCAGCCGCCGACGCCATCGTGGGGAAGCATGCTGAACCAGGCGCAGACGCTGATGTCTGTCGCGCCGTATGCGACGTTTTATCCGGGGATTGCCATCTTTTTAGTCGTGCTGGGCTTCAACTTGCTGGGGGATGGATTGCAGCAGGTACTCGACCCGCGCGCGCGCAAATAATCAATGCCCTACGCAGGGAAAGGAGTGGAGCAGATGACGACCATCTTGGAAGTGGAGCAGCTAAGAACTCGGTTTCGCACGGACAGCGGTGTCGTCAGCGTTGTTGACGGCGTCGACTTCTCCATCCGTGCTGGTGAAACACTCGGCGTCGTAGGCGAATCGGGCTGTGGAAAGAGCGTCACCAGCCTGTCGATCATGCGGCTTTTGCCGCCAAACGGAAGCACAGGCGGCACGATTCGCTTCCAGGGGAAAAACGTGCTGGAGCTGTCGGAAAAAGAAATGCAAGGGATGCGCGGTAACGAGATCGCGATGATTTTTCAGGAGCCGATGACTTCGCTCAATCCGCTGCACACGGTAGGCAGACAAATTGAGGAAGCCGTCATGCTGCACCGCAAAGTCTCCAAGGCAGAAGCAAAGGAGCGGGCGATTGCGATGCTCAAGGCCGTCGGGATGCCGCGCGCAGAAGAAATCTACGGGGAGTTCCCCCATCAACTGTCCGGCGGTATGCGGCAGCGGGTGATGATCGCCATGGCGATGTCGTGCGACCCGAAGCTGATTATCGCCGACGAGCCGACAACGGCGCTAGATGTGACGATTCAGGCGCAGATTCTCGACCTGATGCGCGATCTGAAGGAAAAGACAGGGACCTCGATCATGCTGATTACGCACGATCTGGGGGTAGTAGCCGAGATGTGCGACCGCGTCATCGTCATGTACGCTGGGCAGGTTGTCGAGGAAACCGATGTGGATACACTGTTTGAAAGTCCCAAGCATCCGTACACGATCGGCCTGATGAACTCCATCCCGGAGCTGGACGAGGAGCGCGAATATTTGGAGACGATTCCGGGCGCAGTTCCTCTGCCGCACCAAATGCCGCCGGGCTGCCGTTTTGCCCCGCGCTGCTCCAAGGCGCTGCCGATCTGCCAGGAAAAGCCGCCTGAATTGATCCAACTGGACGGACAAAAATGCCGTTGCTGGCTGTACGCAGAGGAGGGAGAGCGGAAATGACAACACCTCTATTGGAAGTAAAAGGGCTGCAGCAGCATTTTCCGATCAAAGGCGGCTTCCTGAAGCGGACGGTCGGCCATGTAAAAGCGGTCGATGGCATTGACCTGACTGTCTACCCCGGCGAGACGCTCGGGATCGTGGGGGAGTCCGGCTGCGGAAAATCGACGACGGGCCGGACGATTTTGCGGCTTTTGGAGCCGACAGCAGGAGAAGTCTGGTTCGATGGCAAAGATTTAGCGAAATTGCCCAAAGAAGAGATGCGCCGGATGCGCAAGGACCTGCAAATGATTTTTCAGGACCCGTATGCTTCGCTGAACCCGCGGATGACGATCAGGCAGATTTTGCTGGAATCGCTCATGGTGCACGACATCGGAACCAAGGAAGAGCGGGAGCGCGTCATTGAAGAAATCATTCAGATTGTCGGCCTGCGAAAAGAGCACCTGAACCGCCATCCGCACGACTTTTCCGGCGGACAGCGGCAGCGCATCGGGATTGCCCGCGCGCTCGTGGTCAAGCCGAAGCTGATTATTGCGGATGAGCCGGTATCTGCTCTGGACGTGTCGATTCAGTCGCAGGTGCTGAATCTGCTGAAAGATTTGAAAAAGGAATTCAATCTGACCTTGATGTTCATCTCGCATGACTTGTCGGTCGTCAAGCATTTGTGCGACCGGATTGCGGTGATGTATTTGGGCCGTGTAGTAGAAATTGCCGATAAAAGGACGCTGTTCGACAACCCGAGCCACCCGTACACGCGGGCGCTGCTCTCGGCTGTCCCTGTGGCGAAACCGCGGCAAAAGCGCGAACGGATTTTGTTGACCGGAGATTTGCCGAGTCCGGCCAATCCGCCAAGCGGCTGCACGTTTCACCCGCGCTGCCCGTATGCGACGGAGGTTTGCAAATCGCAGGTGCCAAGTCTGGCAGATATCGGTGGAGGCCAGCTTGTCTCCTGTCATCTGGTGCATTCGGGTGAGCTGCTCCGCTAAGGCAAGGATGGAGGTACGAACAACATGGTTTACTGGCATTTGTTTCTCGCCTTTTTCCGCATCGGGATATTTGGTTTCGGGGGAGGACCTACGATGGTTCCCCTTTTTTATACCGAGTGCGTGAAAAAGTACAAGTGGGTGACGGACGAGGATTTTTCCGACAACCTGGCGCTCGCCAATGCCTTGCCTGGGCCGATTGCGACCAAGCTGGCTGCTTTTATCGGCTATCGGGTCAAAGGCTGGATGGGGGCACTGGTAGCGAACGTCGCGGTAGTCATGCCGATCGTTCTCGTCATGATCGGCTTGCTGCAAGTGATTTATCAATGGAAGGACGCGCCCGGCGTCTACGGCATGATCCAGGCGATCGGCCCGGTGATTGCGGTCATGACAGGCGTGCTGACGTGGGAGTTTCTCGCCAAGGGCTGGAAAGGCGCGTCGAGCAAAACGGGAGTGAGCATTTCGCTTGGCCTGTCGCTCGTAGCGCTGCTCTTTCTTGACTGGCATCCTGGCATTGTAGTAGGCATTGCGCTGCTCGTTTCCTTTGCCTACTCCACCTGGTCTGTCCGCAAGCGCAAGAAAAAGGACGGCAAGGAGGGAGCGGCATGATTTATTTACAGTTGTTCTGGGCCTTTTTCATCTCGAACATTTTGGGGTACGGAGGAGGGCCGCCGAGCATCCCGCTCATTCAAAACGAGGTCGTCGATCATTACCAATGGATGTCCATGAAAGAATTCGGGGAAGTGCTGGCAGTGGGCAATGCGCTGCCGAGCCCGATTGCGACCAAGCTGGCCGGCTACATCGGCTATCAGGTGGCAGGGGTGCCGGGAGCGACAGTTGCTTTGCTGGCGACGGTTGCGCCTACGGCGATTGCGATGATTCTGCTGCTCCAATTCATCAACTTGTTCCGCAATGCTCCGCAGGTAAAAGCCATGACACAATCGGTTCGCCCGGTCGTGACGGTCCTGCTCGGAACGATGACCTATCAGTTTTTGCTCGGAGCAGTCGAAGGGATCGGATGGATTCAGACAGGCATTTTGACCGTCGCATCGTATCTGCTGCTGGAGACATGGAAAGTGCATCCGGCCTTCGTAATAGTAGCGGCGATGGCGTATGGGTTCATTTTTATCGGGTAGCAACGCCAACCAGATACAAGGAGGCCTCAATCATGGTAAACTACGACGCAATGGAATACCCGTATGCATCGAAACGTGTCACGACATTTGCCAAAAACGGCATGGTAGCGACCTCGCAGCCGCTCGCGGCGCAGGCAGGTCTCGATATTTTGAAAAAGGGCGGCAATGCAGTGGACGCGGCAATCGCGACTGCTGCGTGCCTGACGGTGGTCGAGCCGACCTCCAACGGAATTGGCGGCGATGCGTTCGCGCTCGTCTGGATCAAAGACGAGCTGCACGGACTGAACGCCAGCGGACCAGCTCCGCAAGCGATCTCTATCGAGGCGTTGAAAACAAAAGGACTGGAAGAAATGCCGACTTACGGCTGGACACCTGTGACGGTGCCGGGCGCTCCGGCTGCCTGGGCGGCTCTGTCCAAGCGCTTTGGCCGCCTGCCGCTGACAGAGGTTTTGCAGCCGGCCATCGACTACGCGGAAAACGGCTATCCGCTTTCGCCGACGCTGGCCCATTACTGGAACGCGGCGTATAAAAAGTTCTCGCAGCTTTGCAAAGGCGAAGAGTTTGCCCATTGGTTCTCCACTTTTGCGCCAGAAGGCAAGGTGCCAAAAGCGGGAGACATCTGGAAGTCGCCGGGGCACGCGGCTACGCTGCGGCAGATTGCGGAGACGAACGGGGAGAGCTTCTACCGCGGCGAGCTGGCGGAAAAAATCGACGCCTTTTCCCGCGAGTGCGGCGGCTATTTGCGCAAAGAGGACTTGGCCGCTTATGAGCCGGAGTGGGTGCAGCCGATAAGCGTCAACTACCGTGGCTACGACGTGTGGGAAATCCCGCCGAACGGCCAGGGCATGATCGGCCTGATGGCGCTGAACATTTTGAAGGGCTATGACTTTGCGGCAAAAGACACAACCGACACGTATCACAAGCAGATCGAAGCGATGAAGCTGGCTTTTGCCGACGGTTTGAAATACATCACGGAAGCAAGCAAGATGAAGGTCGCGGTAAAAGACTTGCTGTCGGAGGAATACGCCGCCGAGCGCCGCGCCTTGATCGGCGACGAGGCTTTGACGCCGGAGCCGGGCCAGCCGAAGTCGAGTGGCACAGTTTACTTGGCAACAGCGGACGGCGAGGGCAACATGGTGTCCTTCATCCAGAGCAACTACATGGGCTTTGGCTCAGGAGTAGTCGTGCCGGAAACAGGAATCGCCCTGCAAAATCGCGGACACAACTTTTCGCTCGACCCGAATCACGACAACTGCCTGGAGCCGGGCAAAAGAACGTTCCATACGATTATCCCGGGCTTTTTGACCAAAGACGGAAAAGCGGTGGGGCCGTTCGGCGTCATGGGCGGCTTCATGCAGCCGCAGGGCCATGTGCAGGTGGTCATGAACACGATCGACTTCCACCTCAATCCGCAAGCGGCGCTGGACGCACCGCGCTGGCAGTGGATGGAAGGCAAAACGGTGGAGTTGGAGCGGCACTTCCCGGAGCATCTGGCGCAGGCGCTGGAGCGCAAAGGGCACACGATCAAGTGGGCGCAGCTCGGCAATTACTTTGGCCGAGGCCAAATTATTTGGCGGGATGAAAACGGCGTCTTGAGCGGCGGGACGGATATGCGCACGGATAGTAGTATTGCGGCGTGGTAAAGAGTACAAAAATTTGCGAAAGCATAATGCTGAAGCCTGGCTTCGGCATTATGCTTTCGTTTTGTCGTAGTAAGCAAATTTAGGGGCTGTCATGATGTAACGGCATTTTTGGACTCACGTTGACAATTGCGCGGAGCTGCTAACGCTTTAGCTCTCTCTGTGCTTGTTTGTTTTACCGTTGTAGCCGCTTTGCTTCACTTTTTCATCTATTCGATAATAGTATTTGGTTTCTTTTTCATCCGATAAAATGACCTGAGCGCTGTAATCGCCGAATTTTCTGGAGTATGTGACGTCAATGCTCGCAATGTCGGTTATTTTGTAGTTTTGCTCATTCATTAAATAATCTCGCACATTGCCTTGTATAGCTGATTTTGTTTGTGGATAGCCGCCGATGATCCATTCGAAGTTGTAAGAAACAGCAACGGCCAAGAATAGTATCATGCAGATGACAAGTATTTTTCTCACCATACCCCCTCCACTGTGCCGTTTACACAGTGCTCGTATTACCATAAAATTACAGTTTTTAGCACCCCAACTTCCTCCTGCCGCCAGGTTTACGCCAACTTGGCGAAGGGAGAAGTTGCATGGATGCTGAAAGTGCCTCATCAACAACTGGAGCCTGATATCATTGGTGGTTGTTCATGCGGACTCTGAATCGTCACTGTCTCCTACGCCTCTAGGCTCCACCAACAAGGCTCGCGGTCGAGGCGAGGGGGATGACAGGGACGGCATACACCGTGGACAAGCCGGGGAAAGGCCGCTTTTTCTGGCGGGTGCTCGTGCTGGACAGCAAAGGTTTCGGGCAAACCTCTTTTGATACCGACCACGTAGAAGGGGTGCGTTACAACGGCGTAAAGGAGTTCGTGCTGAAATGAAAGGGAGAAAAGGGACAGGGATTCCAAACGGCAACAAGCGATTGCGTCACGAGCTGAAATACTACCTTCGTCTGAACGATTACGAGCCGCTGCGACAAAAGCTGCGGCTGGTGACCGAGCTGGCCCCGTACTCGGTCGATGAGGAGGGGTACCATATCCGCAGCCTGTACTTCGACGATCTGCACGACACGGCTTTGCATGAAAAAAACTACGGCGTTTTCAAACGGCGCAAATACCGAATCCGCATCTACAACAAAAGCGACGCCGCGATCAAGCTGGAGCGAAAAAGCAAGTTCGGCGGGTACATTTGCAAGGAAGCGGCGTCGATTACGCGGGCTGACTACGAGAGTATCATGGCCGGGCAAGTCGACTTTTTGCAAGAGACGCCAAACAGCCTGCTCCGCGATTTTTATTACAGATTTTCCGAACGAGAAAGCCCGCTACGGTGCGATAGCACCCCCTTTAGGGGCGGGATGAGAGTGAGGTCAAAATACGGAGTACCACGAATAAACCGAAGGTTTGTGGTACTTCAAGTATTTGAAAATTCCACTCTTTTTTGTTGTTCATCTGTTGTAGTATATAAAACAAACTGATACGATAGGTGTATGAACGAATACAGAAGAACAAGCACAACCCTTTCATTATTAAACTACCATTTTGTGTTCTGCCCTCGGTACAGAAGAAAGATTTTTCTGCAAGCAGATGTAGAACAACGCTTCAAAGAGTTGGTACATGAAGGGTGTGAGGAACTGCAAATTGTGATTGTTGCTCTTGAATGCGACAAAGACCATACGCATATGTTTCTCAACGCACTCCCATTCTACCGCAGGAAATGTATCAAGTGAAACAATAAAGCGATATGTCGAACAACAGAAAACAGTAAGCGTCAAATCCAGCACACCTACGAATCAGAAATGTCCCGTGAGATAATCTTCCTCAGAACGATACGAGGAGGTTTTTTTATGACGCAAGCGGAGCTTCGAGAGGTATGGAGCACCCGAATCAATGACTACCGGGCTAGTGGAGAGCGCGTCGCGACCTGGTGCGAACGTCATCAGGTTACGCCGCGCCAGCTTTGGTATTGGATGCGGAAATTGAAAGGGGAAGATGAGCCAAAACAAGCAACCAACAAACCGCAGTGGGTTCCCCTTCAAGTGAAAGAATCGACATCCGACACAGCATCGCCCTTGCTTGTGAAAGTTGGTTCGGCAAGCATTGAGATCAGATCCGGCTTTGATCCATCCCTGCTTGCGGATGTGGTCAAGGTGTTGAAAACCTTATGTTAAGCGAGATTCAGGCAGATCGGGTGTACCTCGCTTGCGGCAGCACGGATATGCGCAAGTCCATTGACGGACTCGCTGTCCTGGTCAAGGAGGGATTTCATCTCGATCCGTTTTCATCTGCGCTGTTTGTCTTTTGCAACAGACAGCGAGACAAACTGAAAATCCTTTATTGGGAGCATAACGGATTCTGGCTCTACTACCGTCGGTTGGAGCGTGGCAAGTTCCGCTGGCCGACAGATGCGAGCGCTGCGCCGATGAAAATGACCCGACGTGAGCTGCGCTGGCTGCTCGATGGATTGTCACTTGAACAACACCAAGCACATCCGGAGGTGACGGCCCGCACAGTCATTTGAGCCTATTTTCCAAACAAGGGCACAGGATATTCCTGCTCAGTTGTCGAATCAAACAAGTATTGAAAAAAACAAGTGAAACGCCCCACATTACAATGGAACATCTGCAGGACCGTTGCCTCGAACTGGAGCAGCAAAACGCCGAGCTCATGGCCAAACTCAAATGGTACGAGGAGCAGTTCCGACTGGCCCAGCAAAAACGTTTCGGTGCCTCCAGCGAGAAGACGCATCCGGATCAACTGGAGCTGAACCTGTTCAACGAAGCCGAAGTGCTGGCGACTCCTGCCGCTCAGGAACCGGATGTAGAAACGGTTACGTACAGCCGTAAAAAGTCTGCTGGCCGCAAATCCAAGCTGGACCAGTTCCCCGTGGAAACGGTCCTCTATGAACTGCCGGAAACGGAGCAAGTTTGCGCATGCTGCGGAGGTCCTCTCCACGAGATGAGTACCGAGACCCGTAACGAAATCACGGTCATCCCGGCAGAAGTGAAAGTCGTGCGTCATGTTCGCCAGGTGTATGCTTGCCGCCGCTGTGAACGAGAGGAAATTCGCACACCCATCGTCACGGCTCCGATGCCAGAGCCTGTCTACCCCGGAAGCCTCGCTTCTCCTTCGAGTATGGCGTATGTCATGACGCAGAAGTACGTGGACAGCCAACCGTTGTACAGACAGGAGCAGCAGTTTGCCCGCATGGGTCTGACGATCTCGCGGCAGACGCTGGCGAATTGGATGATCTACGGGGCAGAGCAGTGGCTCTCCCTGCTGACAGACCGCATGCAGGAGCATCTGCTGAACCAGGATATTCTGCACGCCGACGAAACGACGCTGCAGGTATTGCGCGAGCCTGGCCGATCCGCAGAGACGCAGTCCTATTTGTGGTTGTACCGGACAGGCCGCATGGGTCCGCCCATCGTGCTCTACGATTACCGGACAACGCGCGGCGGTGAGCATCCCCGGAACTTTCTGACGGGGTTTGGCGGCTATCTTCACGTGGACGGCTATGCCGGTTACCACAAGGTGAAGGATGTCACCCTCGTTGGATGCTGGGCACATGCGCGTCGCAAGTTTGACGAGGCGTTGAAGGCGCTGCCCGCCTCCCAAGACAAAAACGAAACAGCAGCTCAGCAAGGGCTTCAGTTCTGCAACCAGCTCTTTGCCATTGAGCGGGAACTGAAGGACGTGACACCAGAGGAACGCTATACCGTCCGAATGGAGCGAAGCAAGCCCATTTTGGACGCTTATTTGGCATGGTTGCGTCAGCAACGCCCCCGAACGCTTCCCAAAAGTCTGCTGGGGCAGGCGATTGCCTACAGCCTGAATCAGTGGGACAAGCTGACGGCGTTTTTGCAGGATGGGCGGCTCGAGATTGACAACAACCGCAGCGAGCGGTCGATGAAGCCGTTTGTGATCGGACGAAAGAATTGGCTGTTCGCCAATACGCCTCGCGGTGCAAAGGCGAGCGCAATCATCTACAGTGTCATCGAAACAGCAAAGGAGAATGGACTGAACCCGTTCAAGTACTTGACGTACCTATTCGAACAACTCCCACAGCTTCCCGATCTGAAAAATCCAGAAACCCTGGATAGTTTGCTGCCTTGGTCGCCGTCGTTACCGCTAACTTGCAACGTGTTCAACTCTTGACCCCAGCATAGACCAGCCCTCATCTTGGCAACAAGGTGGGGGCTATTTGACGCTTACCTTGATTCTGAGGAGATTATCTCAAAGTGCGGTCTGTGTTTTGAAGGTGGGATTTATTTGACGCTTACATTTGCTGCAACATGTAAGCAATCAGCGCTCGGCGATCTCCAAGTACGCCATCTGCAGAGAGGAGAGCAAAAATACGATGATTTCTAGCGCGAGGAGATCATCAGCGACAACGAAACCACCAGCGACGGGCTGAACGTCCAGTTGAAAAAACTGAAGCATGCGCAAAATCCCTTTTCGACACTCTGGTTCGGGAAGGGATTTTTTTGTGCGATGGACGGGTGACCTGTGCGCTGCCAACAACAACTGCTTTGACGGGCGTCTCCTGCGTGACGGAGAAGCGATAGCCGATCGTCGTCAAGAAGCGGTCTGCTGAACCACTCTTTTTGGCGTACAGGCATTTTGTCCCCTGCACCATTCGACAGCAACAATCTGGCGGAAAAGGTGCCGGATACAAGGAAAATGGACCTGTTTACAGCAGAAAAAAGGGAGAGAGAAAAAAAGATTTTACTAAGATAAACCAAAAATTTTCTCGTTTGCGCAACAAAATTCCCCAAATGACCGTCTGTGATGGTGAAATTTTCCTCCAAAAGAAGGGGGGAGGAGCGAGCGTGCCGACTTTGTATGTCATCGTTCCCATTCTTTTCGTAATGGCGGTGGCTGTGTACACAGACCTACGCTACCGACTGATTTACGACTGGCTGACACTGCCTGGGATCGCCTATTTTCTCATCGCGCATGCAGTGCTTCGGCCGGAAGACTGGGTGGCGCACGTCCTGGGAGTCGTCGTGCTTGTCGGACTGTCGCTCGGGATGGCCGTCATTAGCAATGGGCAGGTGGGGGGTGGCGACATCAAGCTGCTCGCAGTGGTAGGAGCAGCGCTGGGCTGGCAGGCGGGATTGTTTGCAATGGGGCTTACCTACCTGCTTGCCGGAATCATCATGCTTCCTGTGTGGCTTGTCTCCAGGCTGTCGCGAAGGGTGACTTTTGATCGGGAAATCCCGCTGGCTCCATTCATTGCGGGGGGAACCGGGCTGTTGCTGGTAATGGTTATCTATTACTAGGCGGTGATTCTTGAGGAATAGTCCGACAATAACGGTGAGTATTTTTACTTATTATGGAGGGTCAGGCGCGTGCAGCATGATTTGACATCATTCTAGCTACAGAAAAAGAGAGGGAAGCTTTTCATGTTGGAATCGAAACGACGGGCAATCATTTTTCTGGTGTTATCCTTTTTGCTTGCGGCGCTGGCGGGTTTTCTGTTTTTGAAGAAAATCAAGGACATGAACGCGCAGCTTGGGGAGATGGTGGAGATTTACGAGGCGAATGTCGATATTCCCTCTCGGGCGTTGATCCAACCCGATCAATTGACCACAAGGCAAATTCCGAAAAAGTACGCGGATGACTCGTATGTCGTCGACAAGCTCAGTCTGAAAAATCAGGTAACGGTCGTTCCTTTGTCGAAAGGCGACGTCATTACGAAAAATATTTTAAAGCCGGCGAACATGGTCCGCGATCAAAACAATCGGCTGATTACGGTGTACGCGTCGGGAAACATCATGTTTGACCAGGAACTGGAGGCGCTGGACCGCGTCGACATCATCATTTCGACGACGAAGGGCGGCCAGCCTGTAACCGAGGTGTTCATGAAAGACGTGCCCGTCGCCATGGTTGCGAAGTCGGACAACAAATTCAAAGGCGTGGCGCTGGAGCTGCCGTTCGAGGATGTGCCCAAATTCATCCATCAGCAGCACTACGCCGAACTGATGCGCATTCTAGGACGTGTCTGAAAACTAAAGAAAATGTGGTATGATTTAGGAAAAACGAATGGAGCAACGAGCATGATTCAAAGACGGTACGAAATAAACGATGAACAGTGGGAACAAATTCAGGACATGTTCCCCCCCTATCGAACAGGACGTCCGTCCAAATTAAGTAATCGTACCATGTTTAATGCCATTCTTTGGATTGCCCGAAGTGGTGCGGCTTGGCGAGATTTGCCGGAAGAACGTTATGGTTCATGGAAAACGGTCTACAGTCGCTTCTGCAAGTGGAGAGATACCGGATTACTTGTCGCCATCTTCCAAGCTCTTCACGTAGAACCTGACTTTGAAAACTTGAGCATCGATTCTACATCGGTCAAAGCTCATCAACACAGTGCGGGTGCTAAAAAAACGCAGAAGGACACGAAGTAAATCAGCACATAGGCGTCAGCCGTGGCGGAAAGACAACCAAACTTCATACCGTCGTCGATGGATTAGGGAATCCCCTCGCTTTTCTTCTCACGGGGGGGCACGTCTATGATTCCGTTCCAGCGATCAATTTGCTTCAAGGGTTTGATCTTACGGGAAGCCATATTGTTGGTGACAAAGCCTACGGCTCAGAAGGCATTCGGCATTGGATTACGGCTAAGCAGGCAGCGTACACCATCCCGCCTAAAGCGAATAATAAAAATCCTTGGAAAGTGGATTGGTACCGCTATAAAGAACGGCACTTGGTGGAGTGCTTCTTCAATAAAATCAAACATTTTCGACGAATCGCTACTCGTTACGACAAGCTGGCCAAATCATTCCTAGCGTTTGTATATGTCGCGTCCATCTTTAAACTAACTCAATAATGAGTTTTCAGACACATCCTAAAAGCAAACGTCGGCAAAGGAGAGCTGGGGATTCCCGATCCGTTTACTACAACCGAGCCGGGCAAGACGGAAACTGCGCCAAAGCCTGCCGAAGCAAAGCCGCAGACGCCGCCAGCCTCTGCGCCAGCGAAACCGCCAGCGACGGCACCAGCGGCTCAGCCAGCCGGGCAAACTCAGCCAGCACCGACCAATCAGCAGCCGCCAGCCAAACCGCCAACTTCGGTACAGCCGCCAACCAATCCAGCACCAAAAACCGGAGGGTAAGTCATGAGCAAAGAAGTGAAAATTCTTGTCGTCGCAGATCAGGATTCGGTCAAGGAGATGCTCACGGAGTTTCTGGCCGGGTATGAGCCGGTACGCTATACGACGTCCAGCGAAGTGAAAAAAGAAATCGACCGGATCGGACCCGATGTCGTGTTGCTCGTCCAGCCCGAGGAGGGGGCCGGAGTCGAGCTGGTGCAGTACATACAGAGCGAGCTGCCAGAGGGAATTGTCATTTTTCTGACGGAAAAGCAAGATTTTGTCCTGCTGCGGGATGTCGTCCGCGCCGGAGCAGTCGAGTACATCGTCATGCCCGACGAGTTGAACCTGCTGACCGACCGCCTCGAAAAAATATCCGAGCTGTCCCAAATCCAGCAGCGCAAAAAAGGCGCGGATGCTTCCGGCAAAGCGTTTGTGCGCGGGCGGGGCAAGGTGTATTCGTTTTACAGCGGCAAAGGAGGAAGCGGCTGCACACAGCTTGCCACCGGATTTGCCCAGTCGCTGAAGCTGGAATCGACGGCCAGCGTGCTGTTGATCGACCTCAACCTGCAGTACGGGGGCGTCGAGACGTTCCTGTCGTTTGACAGCAACCGCACGCTGGGGGACCTGATTCCGGTCATGAACGAGATGAACGAGTTTCACATCCGCAACGTAGCGCAGCGCGAGGCTCACTCCAAGCTGGAAGTGCTGGTCAGCCCGCGTGACGCCGAGATCGCGGAAAACATGTCCGAGGCGTTCGTCACGCGCCTGATCCGGGCGAGCCGCCGCAGCTATGACTTTGTCATCATCGACTTGCCCAGCCATATGAACGAGCTGGTGTATGCCGCCTTGTCGGAGGCCGACATGATTTACTACGTGATGAACCTGGATACGCCGTCTGTGCAAATTTATCGGCTCGTGGAAGACTTGTTCAGACGGCTGCGCATTGATACCGAGGGCAGGCTGGAAGTCGTCGTCAACCAGGTGGGCCGGGATAACGAGTTGGTCGTATCCGATCTGAAAGGGCTGTTCAACGCTCCGATTACTGCGGAAATCAGGAGAGATCACGCGGGAGTGCAGGCGGCCGTCAATCAGGGCAGGCCGTTGCAAAAAGAAGCGAACGAGAAAAAACTGACTCCTGCGGCAAAAGACATCCGAAAATGGGTCCAAAGCAAACTGTCTTGAGGGGGGAGCTAGATGGCTTTATTCAAGCGCAAGCAAGAGCAGAAGACAGCAGAAGACGAGTCGCCACGAGCGACGCTGGCAGCGACACTTGCGGCTCCCGCCTTCAACCCGTACATTGACGAGCTGGCAGAGCATTACAAGACGCGGCTTTTGCGGGAAACCAATCTGGAGAGGCTGACCAGCCTTGGCTCGCAGGAAATGCGGGTGGCGATTGAGCGGCTCGTGTCGCAGTACATGTCGGAAGAAAAAGTAGTGATCCCGCGCAGCGAAAAAGAATTGCTGCTGACTCGCCTGATTAACGAATCGGTGGGGCTGGGGCCGCTGGAGCCGCTGCTTGCGGACCCGGAGATTACGGAAATTTCGATCAACGGGCACAACCTCGTCTACATCGAAAAGCGCGGGCGGCTGGAGCTGACCGATCTGAAATTTCGCGACGAGGAGCATTTGCGGCACATCGTCGACCGGATCGTGGCGCCGCTCGGCAGGCGGATTGATGAGAGCTCGCCGATGGTCGACGCCCGCCTGAAGGACGGGAGCCGGGTGAATGCGGTCATCCCGCCGATCAGTTTGAACGGAACATTGGTGTCGATCCGCAAATTCCGCAAAGAGCCGTATTTAATGGAGGATTTGCAACAATTCGGCTCGTTTGACGAGGCGATGTCGCGCTACATCCAGGCAGTCGTGGAAGCGAAAATGAACGTCCTGATCTCCGGCGGGACCGGGAGCGGGAAAACGACGCTGCTCAACGCGGCCGCGCGAGCGATTCCCCACTACGAACGGATCATCACGATTGAGGACTCGGCGGAGTTGAAGCTGACCCATCCGAACTGCGTCGGGCTTGAGGCGCGCCCGCCGAACATGGAGGGAAAAGGCGAAATTACGATTCGCCAGCTTGTGCGCAACTCGCTGCGGATGCGGCCTGACCGGATCATCGTCGGGGAGGTGCGTGGCGCGGAGGCATTCGACATGCTGCAAGCGATGAACACGGGCCACGAAGGCTCGCTCACCACCGTTCACGCCAACTCGCCACTGGACGCTTTCAACCGGCTGGAAGGGATGGTCGTCATGGCGGGGATGGATTTGCCCTCTGCCATCGTCCGCGAGTACATCGTCAGTGCGCTCGACATCATCGTGCAGGTCATGCGGCTGTCGGACGGGACGCGCAAAATCGTCTCGATCTCCGAGGTGGCGAAGTCGGAGGACAAACGGGTAGAGGTGCAGGAAATTTTCCGCTTTCACCGGACCGGAATCGGCAGCAATGGCGAAGTACTCGGATATTTTACGCCGACCGGAATCATCCCGCGCAGCCTGGAGCGGCTCAAAGTATTCGGAATTGATCTGGACGAATCAATGTTTACGGCGAAGGGAGGGAGCAGACGTGAGCCTAGCTATTCTGTTTAGTCTGGCGGTGCTGTTCGGAATTTGGGGCATGTACGAATACCTCGGATACCGCTCGAAGAAAAACGAGTGGAAAAAGAAAGCGGAAGACTGGTACGAGGTAAAGACTCAGCGCAAAAGCTTCATCGTCGTCTGGGGCGACTGCTTCGACCAGAAGCCGTACGCTCAGGAGATCGGCAAAAAGCTGAAAAAAGCCAACATTCCGCTGACCCCTTCCGAATTTTTCGCGGGCATGTTCGTCGGCACGATGGGGCTTGGGTTTTTCCTGCACAGTGTAGTGGCGATTCCGGCTCCCTACAACTTCATGGCGGGCGGAGCTTCGATGTATGTCATCCAGAAAGCCGTCTTTTTTGCCCGGCGCCACAAATATTTGGAGAGATTGAACGATCAGCTCTCGGAGGTGTGCCGCCTGCTTGCCAACTCGTTGCGCGCAGGGCTGACGCTGACCCAGGGGATCGCGATTGTGGCCAAAGAGCTGAATGCTCCAGCCGGAGAAGAGTTCAAGCGGATGTCGCGGGAGCTGGCGCTTGGCGTCAGTTTTGACCGGGCGCTGCTGGAGATGGAAAAACGGATTCCGACGCGCGATTTCCGCATTTTCGCGGCGACGCTGCTCATCCAGCGCAGGGCAGGGGGCAACCTGAGCGAAGTGCTGCAGGAGATGGCCGAGACGATGGAGGAGCGCCGCCTCGTCTCGCAGGAAATCAAGACGATGACTGCCGAGCAGCGCTACGTCTCGTATCTTGTCCCGATCATGCCCGTCGCCCTGGTGCTGATGATGAACATGATTAACAAAGGCTTTATCGATCCGCTGTTTACGCCGATGGGGCTGGTGCTGCTCGGACTGTTTTTGATCGGAACGCTTTTGTCCTACATCCTGGTAAAAAAAGTGACCAACATAAAGGTGTGAAACGATGGATGCACTAATCATCACCTGCCTGTTTCTGTTTTTATTGTTCTTTGCCATATTTTTAAAGGAATGGTATTTGTTTTCTGTGCAAAAACGCACGCTGATCGAGCATATGTACGAAGTGACGGGTCATCGGACGTACGATGTGCGCAAGCCGGAAACCGCCTCGGAACGACTGGTCAAGCGGCTGCTGCGCTACGGGGATGACTATGCGGTCCTGGGCCAGCGCTTCAATTTTTTCAGCGAATCGCACGAAGTGGAGGACTGGCTGCTCAAGGCGGGCCGCCCGCTCGATCTGACGGTAGCCCGCTTTCAAGGGGTAAAAATCGTGCTGACGCTGCTCGGCATCATCGTCGGGGCGCTGCTGTTCGTCCTGGGCTTTCCCTTCGCCCAGTTCGGGCTGATTCTGTGGCCGCTGGCCGGCTATTTTTTGCCGATCCTCTGGCTGAAGAAAAAGGCGAGCGAGCGCCAGCAGCAAATTCGCTACGATCTGCCCGAATTTCTCGACACCGTCAGCGTGACGCTACAGGCCGGGGTCAGCCTCGATCATGCCCTGCGCGAAGTCATTCGCTTTTTCAGCGGACCGATCCAGGAAGAGTTCTCGCGCTTCAACCAGGAGATCGACCTCGGCGTGCCGCGGGAAAAAGCGTATGAGCAACTGCTGCGGCGCAACGACAACCCGGAATTTCAACTGTTGATTAAAGCGCTGATTCAAGGGATGCGCCTGGGAGTGCCGATCTCGGTGACGTTCAAGGTGCAGGCGGACAACATGCGGCGAATGCGCAAAGAGCTGGTCAAGGAAAAGGCCGCGAAAGCCTCGCCAAAAGTGACGCTGATTACCACGCTCGTCGTCGCTCCGACCGCCATGCTGATGATCGGCGGCCTGATGGTGCTGAACATTTTGGAAAATGCCAAGACGTTTACCGGAATTTTTAAATGAATGATGGATCGGATGCCTGTAAGGGAGGTGATGCAGGCAGAGGCGTCCGGGAGTCATTTTTGTACCTATTAAATACATTCCCGTTTGGAGGAAAAAACGATGATGACAACAATGATGCAAAAACTGTTTGTAAAAGCAAGCTTTTCCCTGCGCAACCAAAAAGGCGCGCAATCAATCGAATGGATCGCACTGGCTGCGGTCGTTTTGGCGGTGCTTGGCGCTGTCGCAACCTTTTTCAGCAAAGACGAGAATGTGGGTAACGCCGTTTCCAACACGCTGTCGGAAGTCATTGGGCACATTGGTGACAAGATCACAGGTGACTAATGCCAACATGTTGATGCCAGTGCCGACGGTTAGTGGTGAAAGCTGGTTTTCACCACTAACTTCCCCGTTCTTCTGCCAGGCGAACACCAAAGCAGCTCTGATATGACGGAGGTACATACAGATGAAAGCTATCAAGGTACTGATTGCAGCCCTTGGGCTGATGGTCGTCTTGCATGGTTGCTCCAGCGACGAGCCGCCGAGCACGCAGGAGCCGACTGCGCCAGCGGAAGCGCCCAACGAGCAGGTCGAACAGCCGGCCAATCAGGAGCAGAAGCCGTCGCGGGAGGAGCAGATCGCTGCCCTGAAGGCGCTGCTTCCTGACGGGGCCACGAAAATTCCGGAGACGGCCGCCGAGATTGCCAGCTTTCCCATCGGGCGCTATGCCGGAACGAACTATTCCGAGCATGAACAAGAGCTTCAGACGTTTCTGAACGATTTGCCCGCGATTGAAAACCCCGATCAGGAAGTAATCGACCTGTACTACTTGGCGCTGCTCGGGCTGTTCGCCGAGGATTATCCTGACCCGGAACGGCTGATAGAAGACATCAAGATGGCTTCGTTTGGAAGTCCCGACATCGACGATCCGCGCTTTCAGTTCAAGGAGCAGTACAACGTGGAGATCATTCTCGACGCGAGCGGCAGCATGGCTGGGCAAATGGACGGCAAAACGAAAATGGATGCGGCCAAGGAAGCGATCAAAGCGTTTGCAGAGGCGTTGCCCAAAGAGGCGAATGTCGCCCTCCGCGTTTACGGGAACAAAGGGAGCGGTAAAGAGTCCGACAAGGCGCTTTCCTGCAGCAGCAGCGAGCTGGTGTACGAGTTGCAAAAATACGACGCCGGAAAGCTTGCCGCAAGTCTGAACCAATTTCAGCCGACAGGCTGGACTCCGATAGCCTATTCCTTGCAGGAGGCAGAAAAAGACTTGAGCCAGCTTGCTGGGGACAAGAACACAAACCTGATTTTTCTCGTCAGCGACGGAATCGAGACGTGCGGTGGCGATCCGGTGGCAGCAGCCAAACAGTTGGCTGACTCCAACATTACACCTATCTTGAATGTCATCGGTTTTGACGTGGATGGAGAGGGGCAAAAGCAGCTTAAGGCAGTCGCAGAAGCAGCGCGCGGCCGCTATGTGTCTATTCGCGACAAAAAAGGGCTGCAAGATGAATTTTTCAAAGCAAAAGAAATTGCTCTCGAATGGCACAATTGGAAGAGCAAAGAGTCCAGTAAAGCGCACTCCCGGAAAGTCAAGCAGCTCCTAAACAATACGCAATACAAGCTGAAGTGGAATTTTTTGGCCGACGATGAAAAGCGAAACATCGACTGGATGATTCGTCAGATCAAAAGGGATAAACGTTTCCCGCAGCAGCTTGCCGAAGAGTTGGGCCGCCTGCAGGATGAGCATAAACGAAACGTGGATAAGCGGGCGGACGAACTGGAAGATTTGCTCGATTCCCTGGCCAAAAAATCTTACAAGGAAACCATTGAAGCCATTTCTGAGCAGTACGGCACCAAGGCAGGCGGTAACTAGCGCCGCCGATCGGCGGTTTGCCAGGGACTAATGAAATCGGGGTGAATGCTGTGAATCGTCATGTAAGACGCACGAACTGGGCAGCGATCGTGGCCCTGTTCATTCTGGTGATGAATCTCTTCCCCTTTGCAGCTTTTGTGCATGCAGAATCTTTGGCGCCTGGGGACGTGCGTCCAGGCGCAGTCCAGCCGGGAGAGATCGGGCCGGGAAATATTTCGCCAAATGACATACAGCCCGGTAGTTTTCAGTGGGAAATAGGAGAGATTTCGCCCGGCGAGATCCAGCCGGGGAGTCTGGATACAGGAAACACACGACCTGGCAATGTGCAGCCTGGCAACGTCACGCCGGGCAATGTGAACCCGGGAGCTTTCCAGCCGGGAAGCGTCAATCCCGGTGATACCCAACCGGGGAACGTCAATCCGGGAGATACCCGTCCGGGCAGCTTGACTCCTGGAAATACGCAGCCAGGCAGCGTCACACCGGGCAGCTTTTCCGGCAAAGGCGATTCCAAAGCATACGACTATGTCAACTGGTCGATCAACAGCGTGTTCGGCGGCAGCCTCGGCATGGCGGCTGATCTCGCGGAAGGAAATGTAGACCCGGCTACTTTTGCCAACATGCGCAGCCTGTTCCTCGTCGAGTTGGGCGTCAAGGCAATCGACATCCATCTCAAGGACACTTCCTTCGACTGGGTGAGCGGCTTGCCTGTCGACGGCTTCGACGCTGCTTCCGCCTGGATGAATTTCAAGTTCATCAAAGACACGGCAAGCGGCCTGCAAGTGACAGGGCTGGTCAAAGGCTTGAACGTCGCAACGGCGGGGATCAGTCTCGTGTTTGACAGCATCGACACCTTCACGAACTTCCAGGATGCGTTTGATTCAAGCAACAGCCAGGATGAACGCATCGACTATGCTATCGACGGAACAGGCAGTTTCGGCAGCACGCTCATGGATGCCGGCGTCATCGCCGCGATGATTCCCGGAGGACAGACGGTCGCTGTCGTGCTTGTCTCGGTCGGCGGCGTTCTGTGGGTAGGCAGCAAGCTGGCGAAATGGGGCCGCAAGCTGTTCAAACTGTTTGCCTAGCGCCTGACGCTGGCTGTGACTGGTCGCCAAAACGTTAGATGGGAATGAGTCAGAGTGAAGCATCCGATCAAAGAAAGCTTCCTGTTTTACACGCGCAACATCGAGTCCATGCTGCTCTTGTCAGCAGTCGTCGTTCTGCCTTTTTTGCTCATTCACAATTTTACCGTCAACTATATCCACTTTATCGCTGCCTTGACAGGCGGGCAGGTGGTGTCAGCCTTTTTCAACATGTTTTTGCTGCTCGTGTTTTTGTCGGTCGTTCAGCTTCCGTTTGCCCAGTATGTGCAAAGCGAGCTTGCGGGAGAGGAGCGGCCGATTCGCCAGGCACTGCGCACGTTTTTGGATCAAAGCTTTGCCGTGTTTGTCTTCGGGATCGTCTACGTGCTTGCAGTGTCGTTTGGCATGCTGCTGTTTGTGGTGCCAGGGGTGGTCATCCTCGTGCTGTTTTACTTGACCCCGTACTTGACTGTCATCAAAAAACAGCCGGTGCAGCAGTGCTGGAAAAAGGCGTTTGCGCTGGGGAAAAAGCACTTTTTCTCCATCCTTGGCGTGATTCTGCTGATTAGCGCCATCGAGTGGGCCATCAGCGTGATCGGGCTGTTTACGGTCACGTACATTACGACCAGCTTTGGCGCAGTTTTCTTTACGCAATTGCTCTTGAATGTCATTTTCTTTCCGCTCATGGCGGTGATGCTGACGATGTACACGCACAAATGGATGAGCGAGTCAGCGAACGCGGAGAGCGTGGATACTGGGAGGAGGGACACGGCTTGACGACAAAAGAAGCGAAGAGGCAGCGGTTTTGGAACGGGATCGCGATTGTTTTGTACGGCGTGCTCCTGCCGCTCTGCTGCCTGCTCATGATAGTGGGGGAGACGATTCCTTATCCGTTGCTGCTTTTCTGGTTTGCGCTGCCCTATATTGAACAGTCTGGCATGGAGTACGCACGCCGCAAAGAAGTGAAGCGGTAAAGCTTGGCGCCAAGCGAAAAAGCATGGAGGGGGAAATGACATGTCCAAGCAGGAGAAAAACTGGCAGCGTTTTTGGAATTTCATGCTGCTTTACTTTTACGCCTTGATTGTGCCTGCGACGATCATCGGCGCCATTTACCGGGGAGATTTTCCGATCCAGCTAGTCATTTTGGCGATCGGGCTGCCGTTCATGAAAAAAAATCATCTGGCTTTTCTCCGGAAGAAACATGCGTCTGTTTAACCGTACGCCCAGGCAGTGGGTGATGCCGGGCGCAAGACAGGGGCGCGCCGACGCGAGGGACGCAGGGAAGCTGGCGCGTGCGCTGTCTGATGAAAAAGGCTCGGTCACGATTGAGTTTCTCGGGATTTTGCCGCTGCTTTTTCTCATCATGCTCGTATGCTGGCAATTTTTGATCGGCGTGTACGGGGTAATCGCTGCACAATCGGCTGCCAATGAGGCGGCAAAAGTATTCGCCATTACGGGGAGCGAGTCCAGTGCGCTCGCTGCGGCGGAAAAAGTGCTCGCCGGAGCGGGCGGCGGTATCGGCTTCAATAAAGGGGAGTCGTACATCGAGTCGACAAGTGACGGGTATTTCAAGGTCATGATCGGCGCGAACCTGGAAATCGCCTTTTTGCCGGATATTTTGACGCGGAACATGGATGAAGCAGACAAGACGATTTCGTTTCAGCGCGAGATTACGAGCAGGGTGGTTCACTAGATGAGAGACTGGCTTGCGTTTTTGCGGAATGAACGAGGGAATGTCACGATTTTTACGCTTACGATCTTCATGCTCATCATGCTCGTCCTGTTCATGGCGCTGTTTAACCTCTCGACTGTTTTCGTCGTCAAGGAGCAGGCGTCAGACAGTGCGCAGCAAGCGGCGTTGGCGGCGGTCAAGCCGATCTACGACGAGATGGAAAAGGCGCTTGCTCGCTACGATCAATCTCCTATGCGCTTGAAGGACGAGGCTTACATCAAGCCGTTCGTGGATCAGGCGGAGGCTTCCATCCGCGCGAGCCATCCGGACTGGGCCAGGAGCGAGGTGCGGTACGAAGCGATTGACCAGGTGCTCTCAAGCTGGCTGCCGGCAAACGTGGAGCTGCTGTTCTACGTGCAGACAGGTTTGGCACAAGCGGCTCCGAAGCTGCGGGATGTCGTCGTCACGATACTGGAGGCCAATCACGCCACAGTGCCCGGCTCGCAAATTGTCGTCACCGCGGATGAGCGCATCCAGGTGCAGACCTCTGTCCGCTTCCGCTCCACTACATTTGACTTTTCCTTCATGCCTGACCCAAAGCACGAGGAGGAAGTGTACCAGACGGGATCGAGCAGACAGATTGGCTTTCTCCATGCGGCAGGGGGCCTTTTTCTCAGTTCCATCACGCTGTAAAAGCAAAAACGGTTCATCTCGTCATATCCGATGATGCAGAACATACACACGACAAGGAGGCTATGACCGAATGCACGGTACGTACAGGCGAATGCTTGGCCTGGTAAACAGCTTGATGATAGCCCTGCTGCTGTGCGGCTGCACCCTTGGCGCATCTGGAGCAGGGCCGCGAGTAGGCGAGGTGAAATGGCCGCAAAGCACGCAGGAGTTGATCGCGGAGCAGCCCGGGCAGTTGGCGGGTACGCATTTTTACCTCGCCCAACACCCGCATCGGCCTGCCATCTCGGCTATTCTCGACAAAATGCCTACCGTGGTGGACGGGATGGACGAGGCGTATTTGCAACTGTACTGGAATCAGTTGCTCGGTTTGTTCTCCGAGGACTACCTCAGTCCGCAGATGGTTGTGGATCGCTGGAAAATGGCTTCGTTCGGAAGCCCGGACATCGGGGATGCGCGGTTTCAGTTTCGGGAGCATTTTAACGTCGAAATCATTTTGGACGCGAGCGGCAGCATGGCTGGCAAAATGGGAGACAAAACCAAAATGCAACTGGCCAAGGAAGCGATCAAGGAATTTGCCGAATCACTCCCGGAGGAAGCAAACATTTCGCTGCGCGTCTATGGACATAAAGGGAGCAATGCCGATGGGGACAGACAGCTCTCCTGCTCCAGCAGCGATCTGGTCTATCCGCTGCAATCGTACGAGCCGAAGCGGCTGGATCAGGCGCTTGCGCTGTTTGAGCCGACTGGCTGGACGTCGATCGCCCATTCTCTCAAGCTTGCCCAGCAAGATTTGGCCGCGTTTTCGGCAGATAAAAACACGAACGTCATCTACCTGGTCAGCGATGGCATCGAGACTTGCGGCGGCGATCCGGTGGCCGTAGCCAAAGATCTGTCCCAGTCGCAAATCATGCCGCTCTTAAACGTGATCGGCTTTGACGTGAACGCCGAAGGGCAGAAGCAACTGAAGGCGATTGCCCAGGCATCGGAAGGCTTGTATGCCAACGTGACGAACCGCGAGCAATTCAAAAGAGAGCTGGAGCGGGCAAAAGAAATCGCCCAGAAGTGGGAGCAGTGGAAGCGGGACGCCCTGACGGAAGTAGGCGCGGTGCTGATCGACCGCCGCAAGTGGATCGACGCCTACAACCGGGACTGGTACGACAAAAGCTGGCGGGAGAGCCTGAACCTCGGGACTGCAATCGAGTATTTGGCGGCAAGCGGCAAGATCGGCCATCAGGCCAAGGAGTATTTTACGAAGCAAAGACAGGCCAGGGAAGCGTTAGCCGCGCAATCGAAAGAGGAGCTTACCGATTACTTGGTGAACCTCACCAACAAGACGTATCAGGAAATGAAAGAAGAAATCGAGGAAAAATACAGTGGGAGCTAGTGGAAAAGTCCCGTTGCCTGAGTAAAGTGTCCTCTTTGGAATGGACATTTTTTCGCTTGTAATATTGAGAAATAAAAAGGAGAAGGAATTTTCTTCCCTCTCCTTTCACGACATTTTACCAATCAGGTTCAACTCGATAAGGCTCCGACTTCGGATCACACGCTTCCGATACTACAGGCGAGGAAAAGAACACCACAAGAGCAAAAACCACTAGTAGCTTCTGCATTAAACTCTCCTCCTTCTATATGTTACAAAATATTATCACATATGTTTTCGATTAACTCCATGTGTTCAAAGGTTAAATTTTTATTGTTGGTTCGATGATGGCGCAGGAAAAGTCGGATGCCTTCGATGACCTCTGTCGTTATGCCTATGTGCTTGTAATACTTGATACTTTCGATCAGGCTATGAAAACCCTGATCATATTTCTCCATGGAGATTAGGCACAGCGCCTTGCGTCTGTAGTATTGGGCCAGTGTCTTAATTCGGTACGGATGCTGCGGCATCTTCTCTGGCAGAAACTGATCCTCCGTTTCGAGCAAGAGCATGAGATCGTCTGTCTTTCCGGCCTGCAAATACGATTCCATGAGGTCAACGACGATGGAGATACGCCCTTCTCTGTCAGTCTCGTTTAAACAGACGTTGAACAAACTGATTGCGTCCTCATGCTGCCCTTTTTTCGCAAGCAAAGTAGCGCGAAAATGATTCTTTCGGAAATCAGCATATTTGCTGTTTTCGTACTCTTTTAGGTAGATGTCAGCAATATGGAAGTCTCCAAAATAAATACACGAGTTAAACAAGGAGATATATGCAGATGCTTTAGGTCTGCTATCTGACCGATCCTCTCGTAAACCGAGCCTGCATAAATCGATACTTTCGTCGTGTAAGTCGAGTATGTTGGCGTGAACACCCATTTTATAATAGTAGTCGATTCGATCTTCAACATAGAGATGCTCGACATAGAGAAGCAGTTCCTTCCCACGTCGATATGTTTCCTCGAAACGAGCGAAGTCGTCACGCTCAATCAAATACCTTTCATACAAGGCGTTTGCCAGATATGAGGGTATTCCCCTGCTTCTTGTGAAATTAATAATCGTATCCCACAAAATGCGTTTTATTCGTTTGTTCTCCGTATCCCTGGCAGTACGGTCGATATGATCTAACGCTCTAAATGTATCGACCTTGGGTGACTCTAAATAATGCGTAGCAACTTTGGAGACAAGAGCTTCCCATCCTTCGGTGATAACCTCTGCGAGAATGAGCTCTAATGTTCTAGGATGATGAGTAGTGTCTACAAATGCGTTAATGATGACGCTAGGTGCTATATCGATTGCCTCCGCTATCTTTCTCCAAGTGGCATAGCTGGGACGCTTGGTTTCTCCTGTTTCAATTAGCGATATGGTACTTTTACTGACTCCCGACATTTCCGAAAGGTCTGCTAGTGTTAGATTGCGTCGACTACGATGACTGCTAATTAGTGCACCTAGTGAAAGCGACACCTCACTGAGTCTCCCTTCTTCCAAAAAATGTATTTTATTTCACTTTACCATAAAAATCCGGTTGGGTATATATTTCTCCCGGAAATCCAAAAACTTTTGCTTTTTTCGTTTATACATTGTTCAATGTAAGACTATTGTAACGTTAATGAAACAAGCTGGCTCCAGGTGGGTACCGTCACCAGCTTGTTGCCCAGGGTTTACTATGTCCGTTAAATAGGGTCTTGGCCAGAGACGCTGTGTCTGGCACTACATGAGAGGCGGTCGGTCGAGTCTATCAGTCATAGGTGAAAGTGACGACCTGCTTCAACGCAGTGTCTACGCCAATCGCGATGGAGTTGTGGCCGTCTGAATAGTAAAAGTAGCGCTTGAGGTCATTGTCCGTCGGCTCTGACGTCCGAATGAGCTGAAAGTTTGCCGTTGCCAGCAAGTTTTGCGAGCGAACGAAGTCGGCTGCGGCTTTTTCCAGCTCCGCTTCGGCGATTGTTTTCGTCGCTTTTTCGCCGTCCTTGCCGATCACGTCAATCGAGAGCGAGAGAAGCTGCTTCGTCTTTGGCTCGATAATCGCGTGGTAGCCGGAAATATCGCCGCTTTTCGGCTCGCCGCGAAGCAGGGCGTGAACGGGCACTCCTTTGTAGATCGGCTCGCCAGTGGCGGCATCAATCAGCTTGGCAGGGTCTTCGAGCGTAATCTCCCGGTCGGCGGTATCTACGGAAACGTGGTAATATTGACGGACAGCGGCCGCAGCGATTTGCGCCGCTTCTTCTTTTCCCAGCCCCTGCACCTGTTCGGGCGTGCTGGGCTTGGAACAGCCTATGATAAACAACGCCAGGATCGTCGTCGCGAGTAAAAATGTTGCCAGTTTTTTCATCGGTCAAGCCTCCGTGCCTGTTGCGTAATCTTTTTTTATCCTAACAGGAATCGGGATGGAGAGATATTGATTTTCCTTTCCACTACCTTACGAAGTTGTAAGCTTGCAAAGAAATAGGGCGGACAGACAGGACATAGGTATAGAAAAGACGAAAAATTCTGTGTACGGATATTTTTGCGCGAGGCGAGTTTGTTTATTCGAGGAGGAGAGCGCTATGAGTACGAGTACGATTACCGCCCTGGAGCTGAACGAGGCTATTCAGACGTATGTGCGGACGGAAACGTTTCCCGTGGGCGTTTCGATCATGCGCGAGGAAGCGGCATTGCCGTCAAAGGCAAAGCGGCCGCAGCGGGACTTGGGGTATCCGATCACGATTTGCCAGGCGGTCGGCTTTTCGCGGCGTTATGGCTGGAGTATTGCCATGAACGGGGCAGACCTGTCCTGTCCGATCGCGCAGGTGGCGTTCGGCTACGAGGAACAGCCTGCGTACTACACCGAGGGCCATCTCGCCTGCGGGATGTACACGGATTCGCTGGAGACGGGAGCGAAAAGCGAGGCGGATGTCCCGAAATTTTCGGCGGAGGAAAGCGGCTACTACGTGTCGTACCCGTTGGAGCGGGCGCAGGTCGAGCCGGATGTGGTCGTCATTTACGGAAACGCGGCACAGGTGATGCGGCTGGTGGCGGGGATGCTCTACAAGCGCGGCGGCTCGATTCCTTCCACTTTTTCCAGCCGGGCGGACTGTGCGGATATCGCGATCAAGCCGATCCAGACCGGACAGCCGCAAGTGATCGTCCCCTGTTACGGGGATCGGCTGTTTGCCCAGACGCAGGACCACGAGATGGCGTTCAGCTTTCATTTTCGCGACGCAGCCGAGCTGGTGGAGGGATTGGCCGCCACGCAAAAAGGCGGGATACGCTATCCGATCCCGTCCTTCCTGCGCTATCAGGCAGAGTTTCCGCCGACCTACCAGAAGCTCGCTGGCCTGTTCGGGGAAAAAAGCTAGCCTTTCAGCCTGTTCAATTGGTGCAGATGGTGGCGATAGTGCATCTCGACTAGCGCAAACCATTCTTTGGCAGCGAGCGGGCCGAAGCCAGGGTGCTCGACTTTGTGGTGGGCCGGGATATCGTCCACCGTCGGCGCCAGCGCGTGCATGCGCTCAAGCACAGCCTGCATGCCGTTGACCAGTTGTTCCTTGCTCGCAGGCTGGGCAGGTGTGTATTCGGGCGAGGCAGGAATTTTGATGCGAATCGGCGGCAGAGAGCCTTGGGCAAAAATTCCTTTCCCGATCTCCCCCATCTCGGAACCCGGCATGTTAACTTCCGGACCGCCTGCCTGGCATTTTTCGATGTTGGGGATTTGCATGTGCAAGGCCGTCTGGATCAGGTGCACGTACATTTGCCCCAACGACCACTCGTCCTCGCTCGGCTTTTTGTGCAGTTGCTCCATGCTGAATGCTTCCAGCTCTTGCAAGTAATGAGCAGTTACCTTTTCCAGATTGCGTACGATTTCGACTGGATTCATGAAAAAATCAGCTCCTCTTCATTTGCTTAGCCCTAGCATACAAAAACGCTACTGACAGCAGTATGTCAGTAGCGTTTGAGCATTTTTTCCGCTTCCTCGCGAATTTTTTGGCGCAGCGATTCCGGTTCCAGAACAAAGGCATTGGCCCCGAGTCCCAGTACCCAGGACGATATTTCCTCAAGCTGCCGGACGCGCAGCGTGACCAGCACGCCGTCCGGATGATCGGCCATTTCTTCTATATAAAAGGACTTTGCTTCCAGCACCTGATCGGCTATCGCTGGCGGGATGAGCAAGCGGACTTCGAGTGTGCGGTCATCGGGAGGCTTGTAATCGTCAAACGAAAAGTGCTCCGGCAGGTCAAAGCTGTCTGCGAGCATGGTCAGCCCGCCCATCCGGGACAGGCGGAACCTGCGAATGTCCTGACGCAGATCGCAAAAGGCAAGCAAAGTCCACACGCCCCGCACCAACACAAGCCCGTAGGGAGCCACGTCGCGCACGCTCTCGCGGTTTCCGTCCGCTTCCGGGATGGTTTTGCGATAGCGAAAGCGGACCTTGCGGCGATGCAGGATGGCTTCGTGGAGCAGTTAGGCGTATTGTTTTTCCTGTTCGCGCTGGTTGGCTTCTCCGATGTCGAGCAGGCGAAAGGTCGAGCGAATTCGCTCTACTTCCCGGATAAATTCCGGTGACAGAATCGCTTCGACTTTGCGCTCGACGCCGCGGGCGCTGTGACCGTAATTTTTGCCAAACGCCTGCTCGACCAGGTCTGCGCCAATCAGCAGCGCGACGGCTTCTTCGACCGTAAAGCGAACGGGCGGCAGAAAAAAGCCTTCCATCAGCGAGTAGCCTTGCCCGGGCGAGCCGACGACGGGGACCCCAGCTTCGCTCAGCGCCTGCATATCGTGGTAAATGGTCCGCACACTCGTTTCGAATGTCGCGGCCAAATCTTCCGCTCGCAAGGTGCGCTTGCGCTGAAGCTCCAGCACAATGGCCAGCAGGCGGTCTGATTTGTTCATGGATAGCCCCCATTTCCCCAAAACGTGTCTTATCCTTATTGTATTTTTTGCGTCAAGCGAGAAAAAGCTGGAGATGAACTTTCTGCCGGCCGGTCGTCACGCCGCGCCATGTCGTGTCATGCCGGCAACGTTATCCCGCAAGTATTGCCATGCCGCCAGACTGGTCTATCACACCTTAACAGGCACACATATTTCGCAATAAGGATTGGTCGTGAGATCGCCCGTATATTTTTCCAGAATGGGTTTATCGTCCATCGTGTAGCCGTTGCTGTGGAGAGCAGGAAAAATTTCTGTATACGCCCGCTGGATGTCCTCTGCTGTATGCTTCACTTCGAAAACGAGGTAATTCCCGCCGGCAAGCTCGCCTTCGCGGATAGCTGAATCGGCAGCGTCCAACTGGGCATTTTCGGAGAGCACGATGCAAGCATCAAAGCGGCAGCGCTCAGGTGCGGTTGTCTGTGGGTTGTCTTGTGGAATGGCAAACAGGATAGCCGAATCCAGAAGCTGGTTCTTCCTCGCCCATTTTTTAAGCTCCTCCATTACTTCCACATTGGCAGGACCGTATGGACCGACTCGCCGCATATACGCAATGCGATAAGGGGGGAACGTTTCGAGTTTGCATTTCATAAAAAGTCGCTTCCTTTCTTCGTAGATTTGGTTGCCGTATTGAATGTAGCATGTTATAAAAAATTTTGCATAAATTTTTAGGGATTTTTTGTAAATTTTAAAATAATGATTTTTCAATAGATATGAGCATGAAAAAATGGATAGGGTTTCAGATGCTCTCTGAAGCCTATCCATTCTTCGTGCCAGACGTGCTATACGGTATGGCCCTACACCAGATTTTCCGGGTTCAAGCCTTCCAGCTCCGGCAGGACGAAGCGGCCGTCTTTGCGGATGAGCACGTCGTCGAACCAGATTTCGCCGCCGCCGTATTCAGGGCGCTGGATTTGTACCAGATCCCAGTGGACAGAGGAACGGTTTCCGTTGTCTGCTACTGTGTAGGCGTTGCCAGGCGTGAAGTGGAAGCTGCCTGCGATCTTCTCGTCGAACAGGATGTCGAGCATCGGGTGGAGAATGTGCGGATTGAAGCCGATTGCAAACTCCCCAATGTAGCGAGCGCCTTCATCCGTGTCGAGAATGTCATTCAGCGCTTTGGTGTTGGAGCTGGTCGCTTCCACGATTTTTCCTTGCTTGAAGGTGAACTGGACATCGGTAAAGGAAATGCCGTGGTAGTTGGAAGCCGCGTTGTAGTAGATGGTGCCCTCTACAGAGTCGCGGACAGGCGCTGTGTACACTTCGCCGTCCGGAATGTTGCGTTTGCCGTCGCATTTGACCGCGTTGATGCCTTTGATGGAAAAGCGCAGGTCTGTTTTCGGTCCGACGATGCGGACGCGGTCGGTGCGCTCCATCAGCTCTTTCAGCGGAGTCATGGCCTGGGACATTTTCGCGTAGTCCAGGTTGCACACGGAGAAATAGAAGTCCTCGAAGCCTTCCAGGCTCATGTTGGACAGTTGCGCCATCGATTTGTTCGGGTAGCGCAGAACGACCCAGCGCTTGTTTGGCACGCGTTCGTTTGTATGCACAGGCTGGTACAGGATGCGGGAATAAATGCCCATCTTGTCTTCCGGAACGTCGGCGAACTCGTTGATGTTCTCGTAAGCGCGGATCGCGATGTACGCGTCCATGTCTTTCATCCGCTCGTATTCGTACTTCGCCATTAAGGCCATGTGTTCTTCACTGGTGCCCTGGTAGAGCGCGCGCAAAACTTCCTGGTCTTTCAGCGTCACGAGCGGCAGAGCGCCGACCGCAAACGATTCGCGGACGAGTGCGCGTACAAGCTCGGGTTGCAGGCCAGTGTTTTCGATCAGGACCTTTTCCCCTTTTTGCAGGTTGAGAGAGTAGCGGACGAGACGGCTGGCCAGTTCGTTGATACGTGGATCTGCCATATGTACGACCTCCATATAGTAAAAAAATTTTTATTAATCGTATTATCGCACAGGAAAGAGCGGGCTTGCCAGTATGTTCGACGTTTACAAGCACGCTCGATAGATGGCGATGACGTCATCTGCGTTCAGCTTTTTGGCGCTGGCCAGGTAGCCTGCGCCGCGTCCGCCGATGGTGACGGCTTCTTCGGCCATTTTCGGCAAGGCGTCCTCGGTCACGCCGAAGTCGGAGAGTCGTTCGGTGATGCCCATGCTTTCGTACCAGCGTGAAACAGCGGCGATAGTCGCGCGCGCTGCAGCGCCTTCGTCTTCCGCGGTGACGCCGAAGCAGTGACGGCCCATGCGCGCCAGCCGTTCCGGGCGAAGCGGCAAAATAACCTGCTCGAAGTAAGGGATGGACAAAATCGCCAGGCCGCGACCGTGGGCCATGTCGTATATTCCGCTCAGCGGGTGCTCGATGCCGTGCAGAGGCATGCCTGCGCCGCGTCCGGCGTTTGCGAACGGACTGATGCCCAGCGTGCTCGCCCATAGCAGAGTGGAGCGGGCTTCCTCGTGATCCGGCTCATGAATGGCTGTGAGGGAATGCTCGGCGACAAGCCGGATGAGCGTTTCGGTAATCCCGTCCTGCACGTTTGTTTTGTCCGCGCTGATGAGATAGGTTTCAAACAGATGGGAAAAAATATCTGCGCAAGCTTCCGCTGTGACGCGCGCAGGAACCGTAAAGGTGATGGACGGGTCGAGAATGGCGATTTTCGGGAAGAGAGCCGGGCCGTTGATGGAAGATTTTTCGTGCGTCTCCCAATGGGTCAGGACGCTGATGTTGTTCGCTTCCGATCCGGTAGCGGCTACTGTCGGAACCGTCAGGAGAGGGAGCGCCTCCTGCACAGGTACCAGCCATTTGCCTGTGCCGCTCGGATTGCCGCGCATGTAGTCGTAGATCGGACGGCCGGAAAGCGCTGCGGCTGCAATCGCTTTGGCAGCATCCATGACCGAGCCGCCGCCGAGCGCCAGCACGAAGTCGCACTGTTCTTTCCGGGCGAGCGCTGCCCCGGCATCGACGGTAGCCGTGCGCGGATTCGGTTCGATTTTGTCAAAGAGAGCAAAGGCTACTTGCGCTTCTTGCAAAAGCGTAATCGCGCGGTCGAGAAGCCCCGTGCGCTTGGCTGCGCTGCCACCCGTGACGAGAAGCGCCTTGTTGCCGAGAGTTTTCGCTGCCTGGCCCAAACGCGCAAGTTCGCCCATGCCGAAGTAGATATGGGTAGGAAAAGATACTTCAAAGGGAAACATCTGATATTCCTTCTTTCACGTGTAGGTTGTACCAAAAACAGTGTAACACAAAGACGGCAAAAGGGTCTTCCGGCAGCGGGAAAACGGGGGACAGGCTGCGGAAAAAAGCATGAGCGGCTCTTCCAGCGACGGGGAACGGCCGCATAGAACGGGATGTAAAACTGATATGAATAACGCGTAAACGAATGTTAACGAAAGTTTAACATCCGATTATGCAACAATTTCCGAACGTTTGTCGAAGTCTGTTCACGCTTTTTTCGTTGATAAATGCGTATGTTTGTGTTTTAATGTAGTTGAATCGTTCGTGAATTAATCGCAACTCAACCTTTTTATCTGGGAAGGTGACTCCTACAGTGGAAAAACAGGAACAACTCTACGAAGGTAAGGCGAAACGTATTTATCGGACATCTGAGCCTGAGCAATACTGGGTAGAGTATAAAGACGACGCAACAGCATTCAACGGAGAGAAGCGGGCGCAAATCACCGGAAAAGGTGAGCTGAACAACCGCATTACCGCTATCTTTTTCACCATGCTAAAGGAGAAAGGCATCGACAACCATTTTGTCCGCCTGCTGTCCGCAACCGAGCAGGTTGTCCGCAAAGTGGAGATCATTCCTTTGGAGGTCGTTGTTCGCAATATCGCGGCTGGCTCGCTTGCCAAACGCCTTGGCATGGAAGAAGGCACTGTTCTCCCGCAGCCGGTTGTCGAGTTTTACTACAAGGACGACGCATTGGGCGACCCGTTGGTGAACCCGTCCCATATCAAAGTGTTGGGAATTGCGAGCGAAAGTGACCTGGCTACGCTTGAGCGCATGGGGCTGGCTGTAAACGAGGTTCTCGTGCCTTACCTGGCCGAGCGCAACATCACCCTGGTCGATTTCAAACTGGAATTTGGAAGAACACCGGACGGGGAGATTCTCCTCGCCGATGAAATATCCCCGGACACATGCCGTTTCTGGGACTCGGTAACAAAAGAGAAGCTGGACAAAGACCGCTTCCGTCGCGATTTGGGCAATGTAGAAGAGGCGTACCAAGAAATGCTGAAGAGACTGGGAGGAGACGTACATGTTTAAAGCTGTTGTTTATGTAACGCTGCGCGAGAGCGTTTTGGACCCGCAAGGCCACGCTGTAAAAGGGGCTCTGCACACCCTTGGTTTTGACGAAGTAAACAATGCGCGGATCGGGAAGTACATGGAGCTTACGCTGAACTCAGCGGACCGTGCGCAGGCAGAAGAGCGTGTACGTGAGATGTGCGAAAAGCTGTTGGCCAATACGGTGGTTGAAGACTATCGCTTTGAAATCGTGGAGGGCTAAGGACATGCGAGTAGCGGTTATCGTCTTTCCAGGCTCCAATGCCGACGTAGATTTGTATAACGCAGTTGAAGACGTAATGGGAGTGCCGGTCGATTACGTATGGCATTCCGAGACAGATTTGTCCGGGTATGACGTGATTCTTTTGCCGGGCGGTTTCTCCTATGGAGACTATTTGCGCTGTGGCGCGGTCGCTCGCTTTTCGCCTGTCATGGAGCAGGTGGTCAAGGCAGCGGAGGAAGGCAAGCTGGTGATGGGAATCTGTAACGGCTTCCAAATTCTCACGGAGGTAGGGCTGTTGCCAGGAGCGCTTTTGCGCAACCGTTCCCTCAAATTCGCCTGCAAGCTGTCCGGCCTGCGCGTAGACAACAACGACACCCCGTTTACCCGCGACTACGCGGCCGGGGAAGAAATTCAGATTCCGATCGCACACGGCGAAGGAAACTACTACTGTGATGAAGAGACGCTTGCGAAGCTGAAAGCAGGCAAGCAGATCGTATTCCGCTACAGCGGCGAGAACCCGAATGGTTCGATTGACGATATTGCAGGCATTTGCAACGAGCGCGGCAATGTGCTCGGCATGATGCCTCACCCTGAGCGCGCTGTCCACAAATGGATGACTTCCGATGACGGACGCCGCATGTTTACCTCGATCCTGAAGACGTGGAGGGAACAAAACAGTGTCACAACTCACGCATAAAGAACCGACCGCAGAACAAATTGCCGATCAGAAGCTCTATCGCGAAATCGGGCTGACTGACGAAGAATACCAACGTGTTGTCAATATTTTGGGACGCCAGCCGAACTGGACAGAGACAGGTCTGTACAGCGTGATGTGGTCTGAGCACTGCTCCTACAAAAACTCCAAGCCTGTCCTGCGCAAGTTCCCGACAAAAGGTCCTCGCGTGCTGCAAGGTCCAGGCGAAGGCGCAGGGATCGTGGACATCGGCGACAATCAGGCAGTTGTTTTCAAAATCGAAAGCCACAACCACCCGTCTGCTATCGAGCCGTACCAGGGCGCAGCGACTGGCGTGGGCGGCATTATCCGCGACGTGTTTTCCATGGGCGCGCGTCCAATCGCCCTGCTCAACTCGCTTCGCTTCGGGGAGCTGAAAACGCCGCGCGTCAAATATTTGTTTGAACACGTGGTGGCTGGTATCGCCGGTTACGGAAACTGCATCGGGATTCCTACCGTGGGCGGAGAAGTGAACTTCGACCCTACGTATGAAGGCAACCCGCTCGTCAATGCGATGTGCGTGGGCCTCATCGACCACGAAAAAATTCAAAAAGGGGTAGCCTCCGGTATCGGCAACCCTGTCATCTACGTCGGCGCAAGCACAGGCCGCGACGGGATTCACGGCGCAACGTTTGCGTCCGAGGAGCTGACAGAGGAATCGGAGAAAAAGCGTCCGGCGGTACAAGTGGGCGACCCGTTCATGGAAAAACTTTTGCTTGAAGCGTGCCTGGAGTTGATCGACACAGGAATCGTCGTCGGGATTCAGGACATGGGCGCGGCTGGCTTGACCAGCTCCAGCTCCGAGATGGCGTCCAAGGCAGGAAACGGAATCGAGATGAACCTCGACCTCGTGCCACAGCGTGAAGCGGGAATGTCCGCTTACGAGATGATGCTGTCCGAGTCCCAGGAGCGCATGCTCGTCGTCGTGGAAAAAGGCAAGGAAGCAGAAGCCATTGCTATTTTTGACAAGTGGGGCTTGGCGTCCGCTGTCGTGGGCAAAGTAACGGAAGACAGCAAGCTGCGCCTGCTGCACAAAGGCGAAGTCGTGGCAGAAGTGCCAGTAAACAGCCTGGCTGATGACGCGCCTGTCTACCACCGTCCATCCGCAGTACCTGCTTACTACGAGGCAAACGCGAATGTAGACGTGCTCGCTGCCATCCAGGAGCCGAAAGATTTGAACGAGACGCTGAAAAGCATTCTGGCACAGCCGACTGTTGCCAACAAGGCGTGGGTGTACGAGCAATACGACCACATCGTGCGGGCAAACACAGCGGTCAAGCCTGGCTCTGACGCGGCGGTTGTCATGGTGCGCGGTACGCGCAAGGCGCTTGCCATGACGACAGATTGCAACGGACGCTACGTCTACCTCGATCCAAAAGTGGGCGGCGCCATCGCTGTAGCGGAATCCGCTCGCAACGTGGTCTGCTCCGGTGCCGAGCCGCTGGCGATCACCGACTGCCTCAACTTCGGCAGCCCGGAAAAGCCGGAAGTGTTCTGGCAGTTCGAGAAAGCGTGCGAAGGCATGAGCGAGGCGTGCGTGGCACTCGACGCGCCTGTGATCGGCGGCAACGTATCTTTTTACAACGAACGCAGCGGTGACGCGATCTATCCGACTCCAACCGTCGGCATGGTCGGTCTGATTACCGATGTTGACCATATTACGACCCAAGACTTCAAAAACGAAGGCGACGCGATCATCCTGCTCGGCGAAACGTTCGCAGAGCTGGGCGGCAGCGAGTATCAAAAGCTCGCAACAGGCTCCATCTCCGGCCGTCCTCCGCAAATTGATCTGAACAAGGAAGCCGCTGTACAAAAGCTCGTGCTCACAGCGATCCGCAAAGGCTTGGTCAACTCCGCTCACGACCTGTCCGAAGGCGGTCTCGGCGTGGCTCTGGCAGAGTCTTGCTTCGGCAAAGGCATCGGCGCTCAAGTCGAGCTTAGCTCCGAACTGCGAAGCGATGTACTGTTGTTCAGCGAATCCCAATCCCGCATTTTGCTCAGCGCAAGCCCTGAGCAGGCGGAAGCGATCCTCGCATTGGCAGGTGAGCATGGCGTACCGGCTGAAAAAATCGGTACGATCGGCGGCGATCGTCTGGTAGTGAACGTGAACGGTGCAGAAGCGATCAACGCTTCGATTCAAGAGGTGAAAGCAGCCTGGAAGGATGCGATTCCATGTTTGATCGGGTAATCTGGGACAAACTTAACGAAGAATGCGGCGTCTTTGGCATCTACAACCATAAGGAAGCATCCCAACTGACTTATCTCGGTCTGCACGCCCTTCAGCATCGCGGTCAGGAGAGCGCAGGTATCTGCGCCTCCGACGGCGAGAAGTGGTATAAGCACCGCGGAATGGGGCTTGTATCGGAAGCGTTTGGCAAAGGCGACCTGGAAAAATTCCGCGGTCACATCGCCATCGGCCACACCCGCTATACGACTGCCGGCTCCAGCAAGATTGAAAATGCCCAGCCGCTGTTTTTCCGCTACGCGCAAGGCAGCATGGCTGTTGCCCATAACGGTAACCTCGTCAATGCGGCCGTCCTGCGCAAAGAGCTGGAAGCAAAAGGGTCGATTTTCCAGACGACCAGCGACACCGAGGTGATCGCGCATCTGATCGCACGCTCCGAGCGCCGCGACCTGCCAGGTGCGGTAAAAGACGCGTTGCAGCACATCAAGGGCGCGTATGCGCTGCTCGTCATGAACGAGAAGCAGCTCGTGATCGCACTCGATCCGAACGGCCTGCGTCCGCTGTCGCTCGGCCGACTGGGCGACGCGGTGACAGTCGCCTCCGAAACCTGTGCGTTTGACATCATCGGTGCCGAGTATTGGCGCGACGTGCAGC
Source organism: Brevibacillus agri (assembly GCF_004117055.1). Lineage (NCBI taxonomy): Bacteria > Bacillati > Bacillota > Bacilli > Caryophanales > Paenibacillaceae > Brevibacillus > Brevibacillus agri. The sequence continues at coordinate 5,228,236 of NZ_CP026363.1, read as the reverse complement.
CAGGGGAAATGATCGTCATCGACCAGGACGGCATCACCGAGACGAAGCACACCGAGACGACACAACGCTCGATCTGTACGTTCGAATACATTTACTTCGCCCGCCCGGACAGCGACATCGACGGCATCAACGTCCACATGGCCCGCAAACGGCTGGGCAAGCAGCTCGCTCTGGAATCGGCAATTGACGCCGATGTAGTCACAGGCGTGCCGGACTCCAGCATTTCCGCCGCGATCGGCTTTGCGGAAGCGACAGGCATTCCGTACGAGATCGGCTTAATCAAAAACCGTTATGTAGGCCGGACGTTCATCCAGCCGAGCCAGGAGCTGCGCGAGCGCGCGGTGTACCTCAAGCTGTCGGCGGTTCGCAAAGTAGTCGAAGGCAAGCGCGTCGTCATGATTGACGATTCCATCGTGCGCGGCACGACGAGCAACCGCATTGTCCGCATGCTGCGCGAGGCTGGCGCCAAGGAAGTACACGTGCGCATCAGCTCTCCGCCTGTCATGAACTCGTGCTTTTACGGCATCGACACCTCCACGCGTGACGAACTGATTGCCGCGACCAAATCGGTAGAGGAAATTCGCCAGATCATTGAAGCCGATTCCTTGGCCTTCCTGTCTGTAGAAGGCATGATCGAAGCGATTGGCCGCCAGGATTCCGCTCCGAACAAAGGGCATTGCCTCGCCTGCTTTACCGGAGAGTATCCGACCGAGATTGAATTTGAAGAGGCGCTACCAGCGTCCAAGTGCTAATACAAGCAACCTCTTGTAAGGGGGAGAAACGATGAGTGAAGCATATAAACAAGCGGGTGTCGACATCGACGCGGGGAACGAAGCCGTCGAACGCATGAAAAAACACGTGAAGCGGACATTCCGCCCCGAAGTGCTGACCGATTTGGGCGGCTTCGGAGCGTTGTTCCGTCTGGACACGAAAAAATACGAAAAGCCGATTCTGGTATCGGGTACCGATGGGGTAGGCACCAAGCTGAAGCTGGCTTTTGCCATGGACAAACACGACACGATCGGGATCGACGCCGTCGCGATGTGCGTCAACGACGTCGTGGTGCAGGGCGCGGAGCCGCTCTTTTTCCTCGACTACCTGGCAGTAGACAAGGTGATCCCGGAAAAAATCGAAGCGATCGTAAGCGGGATCGCAGAAGGCTGCGCCCAGTCCGGTTGCTCGCTGATCGGCGGGGAGACGGCGGAAATGCCAGGCATGTACGCTGAGGGCGAATACGACATCGCCGGATTTACCGTAGGGGTTGTCGACGAGAGCAAAATGATTACGGGTGCGAACGTAGCAGCAGGCGACGTGCTGATCGGGCTGGCGTCGAGCGGCGTGCACAGCAACGGCTTCTCGCTCGTGCGCAAGGTGCTTTTGGCCGACAAGGGCATGTCTTTGCACGACCATGTAGACGTCCTCGGCAAAAAGCTCGGCGAGGAACTGCTGACGCCGACCCGCATCTACGTGAAGCAAGTACTGGCTGTGCTGGAATCGCATGAAGTCAAGGCTTTGGCTCACATCACAGGCGGCGGCTTTACGGAAAACATCCCGCGCGTGCTCCCGGAAAACACGCAAGCGGTCATCAACGTCGGCTCCTGGCCTGTTCTGCCGATCTTTTCGCTCGTACAGGAAGCCGGAAACATTTCCTTCCCGGACATGTACAAAACGTTCAACATGGGCATCGGCATGATCTTGGTCGTGAAGGAAGCGGATGCGGTGAGCGTCATGGAAAAGCTGCAAGAGCTCGGCGAGCAGCCGTACCTGATCGGAAACATTCAGGCGGGTGAGCGCAAAGTCGTGTACAACGGGGTGGAATGGTGAGAAAGCTGGCCATTTTCGCCTCAGGCAGCGGCTCCAACTTCGAAGCGATCGCGCAGGCTGTTCAGGCAGGACGGCTGCCGGGCGTGGAAGTCGCCCTGCTCGTCTGCGACAAGCCGCAGGCGAAGGTGCTGGAGCGCGCCGAACGTTTGGGAATCGAAGCTTTTGTGTTCCAACCGAAGGAGTATGCCAGCAAGGCAGCGTTTGAAGCGGAGATTGTCGCAGAGCTGCAAAAGCGCGAGATTTCTCTGGTCGTGCTGGCAGGCTACATGCGGTTGGTAGGAGAGACGCTGCTGTCCGCTTACGAAGGAAAAATCATCAACCTGCATCCGTCGCTCTTGCCTGCTTTTCCAGGCAAGGACGCGATCGGCCAGGCACTCGCTTACGGGGTAAAGATAACGGGGGTAACGGTCCATCTGGTCGATGCCGGTCTCGATACGGGTCCGATCATCGCCCAGGTTCCCGTAGCAGTGCATGACAACGACACGGCCGAGACGCTGGCAGCGCGCATCCACGAGGTGGAGCACGGGCTGCTGGTGGAAGTCATCGGCATGCTGGCGGAAGGCCGGGTGCAGGTTACAGGGCGGCAAGTTCAGGTGATAGCATAGCGTCAAAAGAAAGACCGGCACAGGATAGATGTGCTGGTCTTTTTCCTTTTTCTGTTACAATTGAGAAAGGGAGGGAGAATGATGAAAGAACCGATGACAAGAGCAGTCCTGATCGTAAGTCTCGTCATGCTGGTCGGCGCGTGGATGATTGCCGACGCTACCAGAAGTATTTCTGCCTATGCTGATTCAGCCACCCACAATACGGCAGAGATTGCGACTGCCCTCACGTCCTTCGACAATCGACTGAATGATCTGAACCAGTCTGTGCATTCAGTAGAAAAGCAAATCATGAACGCGGATGAAGTCGCTGTCTATTTGGGAATAACCGATCAGGTGCTGTCCAAATTGCTGGAAGACAAGCAGCTTCCAGCGATTCAAATCAATGGGATTTACCGCTTCTCGAAGCGGGCCATAGACGAGTGGGTGTATGAGAAATCAAAGAACAAAGCCAGCTATCAAAACTGGTAGCGCTAATTGCCCGCCAGCAGCTTCTCGTTCATCCGCCGGAACGGGCTTGCTGAAAAAATAGCCCTGCACCGTCAGGCAGCCAAGCGAACGCAAAAAAGCGAGCTGCTTCGCCGTCTCGACGCCTTCGGCCACGAGCGAGAGCTGCAGGCTGTGCGCCATGGCCGCGATGGCGGTCACGATCGGCATGTGAGACGACGAGTCCGTCATGTTGCGCATAAACGACTGGTCGATCTTCAAGGAGTTGATCGGCAAAAGCTGCAAGCAACTGAGCGAGCTGTAGCCCGTGCCAAAGTCATCAATGGAAATCTGGATGCCCATTGCCTGTAGCGTTTGCAGACGCGGGATGACGGCATCGAGCCTGTGCATGGCGATGCTCTCCGTAATCTCCAACTCCAGATAGCGCGGATGCAGCCCGGTTTTTTGCAAAATTTGCTGGACCATCGGCACCAACTGCTTGTCCTGAAGCTGGCGCATGGACAAGTTGACGGCGAGGCGAACGGGCGGCAAGCCTTGCTGCTGCCACTTCACGCATTGCTGGCAGGCCATTTCCAGCACCCAGCGACCGATCGGGACGATCTGCCCTGTCTCTTCTGTCTGCTTGCGCTCCGTAATGTCCTTGGCAATGACAAAATATCCGACCACGTTTTGGCTGACCACGATGGGAACGACGGTGACGTTCAGCTCGATTTGCGTGCCGTTTTGATGAAAGGCGGAAATATCGTAGTTATCCGATGCGCCCTGCTGAATCGTGCGGGACATGGAGAGGACGCGTCGGACGCCTTCCCGGTTCAAAAGCCGCTGGAAGGACTGGTTGCGCAGATCGCTCATCGTGTAGCCCGTCACGCTCTCGAAAGCCGGATTGACGTTCAAAAACCGGCCGGACAGATCCAGCCAGCAGACGATGTCCGGGTTGTGCTCAAACAGCGACTTGTAGCGCTGCTCGCTCACCTCCAGCCGCTGCTGGGCCCACTTGCGCTCCGTAATGTCGTGCGTGACGATCAAGGCCCCGACAGGCTCCCCGCTGGAAGCGTACAGCAGCTTGCCGTTGGCGACGAGGATGGAGACAGCTTTTCCGGGCGGCTGTACCCAAATCTCCTGATTGTAGACATTTTCTTGGTGCAACACGCGAACAGACGGCAACTCCGCAAACGATACGGGAGTGCTGCCGTCGGGATGGTAAAACGAATAGGAGCCGTACGTTCGTTCATGCAAGTCTATGGGCTCGGACATGCCAAAGCGTTTGGCTGCCTCTTTGAAAAAAGGGATGCGTCCATCCAACCCGTAGACAGTCACGCCTGCCTCCATATGCTCCAGAATGGGCTGCAGCAAGGCTTCGTGCAAGGCGGAGGATGAGGAGCCTAAGAAAGCGTCAACTGGTGGAGAAAAAAGCTGATGGCGAGTTGACTTCATGTAAGCCTTCGGGCAGATGCATGTAATCGTACCATTTATGTTAATGAAAGTGAGAATCATTGTCAATAAATGGACTGCTTTTCCCTGCCAACGATTGACAGGAATGAAAGCAAACCAAATCTGCCCTCCCGACATACTGTAAAAGGAAGCAGGAAAAGAGGAGGGGCCGATTTGAGCGGAGATTTCGTTGCGGATTTGCTGGGCAAGCTAAGCAAGAGAACAGGGCGGGAATGGACGCTGAACGATATTATGAAGCTCGCGCAAAAATTCCCCAAAGGCGGGGGCAACGTCGACGAGTTGATGAATGAGCTGTCCGAGATGGGCCTTGACGTGCCGGAGGAGACAAAAGAGCGTGTCAAGGAACGGATGAAAAGTGGAAAGTCGCTCTCCATGGAAGAATTGGTGTCGAAGGTTCCGAAAGAGGTCAAGGCAAAAAGCAGCAAGCCGAAAAAGCCATCCAAGGCTGCTGGAAAAAGCAAGCACCTTTCTCTGGCGGAGCGTGTGAAAAAGCTGTCTGGAGGAAGCAAAAAAAAGCGGTAAGCTTCCCGCGTCGGGAGCGAAACAGGGCAGTCGCGAGTGCCGAACAGGCATGGGCGGCTGCGTTTGTTTTCGCTGAGGAAACTCTTGATAAAAACGTACAATTATGTTTTAATATGAAAGGAATGTTCGTGTTTTAGTGTGGCGCGAAAAGCTTTCCGTCATGTTTTCTTATTAAAAGTCAGGAGGTTCTATCCGTGAGTGTGAAAAAGGCGTTGATTAGCGTTTCTGACAAGACAGGATTGATTCCGTTTGCCCGTCGTTTGGCAGATGCCGGAGTAGAGATCATTTCCACCGGAGGTACGGCTGCTCTCTTGAAAGCAGAGGGGGTTCCCGTCATTGGCATTTCCGAGGTGACCGGATTTCCCGAAATTTTGGACGGACGTGTCAAAACGCTGCATCCGAATATCCACAGCGGCCTCTTGGCTGTGCGTGACAACGAAGCGCATCAAAAGCAGTTGAAGGACCTGAACATCGAAACAATCGATCTGGTCGTGGTCAATCTGTATCCATTCAAGGAAACGATTGCCAAGCCGGACGTGACATACGAAGATGCGATTGAGAATATTGATATTGGTGGGCCGACGATGCTGCGCTCCGCGGCGAAAAACCATGCGTTCGTGAGCGTTGTCGTGGACGCTGCCGACTATGACAAGGTAGCCGAAGAAATCGAGGCAAACGGCGATACTACGCTGGAAACGCGCCGTCGTCTGGCAGCGAAAGTATTCCGTCACACAGCGGCCTACGATGCCCTGATCTCGCGCTATTTGAGCGAGCAGGTAGGCGAGCTGTTGCCAGAGAGCTACACGGTGACCTACGAAAAAGCGCAAGACCTGCGCTACGGCGAAAATCCGCACCAGCGCGCCGCTTTTTACCGCGAACCGCTGTCCAGCCAGTTGAGCATCGGCTATGCGGAGCAACTGCACGGCAAAGAGCTTTCCTACAACAACATCAACGACGCAGACGCGGCTCTGGCGATTGTGCGTGAATTTACCGAGCCGGCTGTTGTCGCGATCAAACACTCCAACCCTTGTGGCGTGGGGATCGGCGCAGACATTCGCCAGGCGTACCAAAAAGCGTACGAAGCGGACCCCGTATCCATTTTCGGCGGCATCGTCGCGGCGAATCGCCCGATTGACAAAGACACGGCGCTCGCGATGAAAGAAATTTTCCTGGAGATCATCATTGCTCCTGATTTTACCGAAGACGCATTGGCTGTGCTGACCGAGAAAAAGAACCTGCGTCTCTTGCGCATCCCTGCCCTGAATGAGCCAGCGAAAAAAGCGGACAATCTGTTCCGCATCGCTCCGGTCGCGGGCGGCGCGCTGATTCAGGATTACGATTACAAGCAATTGGCAGAAAGCGAAATCCAGGTCGTGACAGACCGCAAGCCTACAGCCGAAGAAATGGCCCAACTGCAATTCGCCTGGAAAGTTGTCAAGCACGTGAAGTCTAACGCGATTTTGCTGGCAAAAGACAACATGACGATCGGGGTAGGCGCTGGTCAAATGAACCGTGTCGGCGCAGCGAAAATCGCCATCGAGCAGGCGGGAGAGCTGGCAAAAGGCGCTGTGCTCGCTTCCGATGCCTTCTTCCCGATGGGAGATACCGTAGAGGCGGCGGCTGCGGCCGGAATTACCGCGATCATTCAGCCGGGCGGCTCGATTCGCGATCAGGAATCCATCGACGCCTGCAACCGTGCGGGCATCGCCATGGTGTTTACTGGCACGCGCCACTTCAAGCACTGATTCATACAGATCCCTTCAATAACAGGAGGATATCCCCATGAAAGTATTGGTAATTGGCGGCGGCGGCCGCGAACACGCCATTGCCTGGAAGCTTTTGCAAAGCCCGAAGGTAGAAAAGGTGTACTGCGCTCCGGGAAACGGCGGCACAGCCGAGATTGCCCAGAACGTACCGATTGGCGTCAATGACTTTGCGGCGCTAGCCCAGTTCGTCAAAGACGAAGGCATTGATTTGACTGTCGTAGGACCAGAAGATCCACTGCTCGGCGGCATCGTGGACTTTTTCCAGGAGCGCAACCTGCCGATCTTTGGGCCGAATGGCAAAGCGGCGATGATCGAAGGCAGCAAGTCGTTCGCGAAAAGCTTGATGAAACGCTACAACATCCCGACCTCTGCCTACGAGTCGTTCATCGACTACGAATCGGCGAGCGCGTATGTGCGCCAGCAAGGGGCGCCCATCGTCGTCAAGGCTGACGGCCTCGCCGCAGGCAAAGGCGTTGTCGTGGCCGAGACCGTAGAGGAAGCGGAAGAAGCGCTCCGCCAGATCATGCAGGAGAGCGTTTTTGGCGCAGCGGGTACGCGCGTGGTCATCGAGGAGTGCATGTTTGGCGAAGAGCTGTCCCTGCTCTCCTTTGTCGACGGCGAAACCGTGAAGCCGATGATTACCTCCCAGGATCACAAGCGCATTTTCAACGACGACCGCGGCCCGAATACAGGCGGCATGGGGACGTACGCCCCGGTTCCGCACATGTCGGCCGAACTGGTCGATACGATTGTGAAAACGATCGTTCAGCCGATGGCGTCCGGGATGGCGAAGGACGGTATTCCGTTCAAAGGCATTCTCTACACTGGACTGATGATTACCGAGCAAGGACCAAAAGTGGTCGAGTTCAACGCCCGTTTTGGCGATCCGGAGACGCAAGTGATTTTGCCGCTGCTGGAGACGGATTTGCTCGACATTTTCGTGGCGACCGTTAACGGAGAGCTGGACAGCCTGGACGTGACCTGGAAAGAAGGAAGCGCCGTCTGCGTCGTCATGGCAGCTCCCGGCTATCCGGGCGATTATCCGAAGGGCAAGCGGATCGACGGCCTGGCGCAAACGACAGAAGGCGTTACCGTATTCCATGCCGGCACCAAGCAAACAGACGAAGGCATTGTGACCAGCGGCGGCCGCGTGCTCGGCGTAGTCGGAACCGGAGCCGACCTCGAACAAGCGCGTGAAGCGGCGTACGCGTCTGTGCAGGCGATTTCGTTCGAAGGAGCGCAATACCGCACGGACATTGCGGCAAAAGCGATGAAGCACCAGCAGCAAAAGTAACAACCACCGAAAAAAAGCAAAGAGGCAGTCCCGTTCGCCGATGAGGCTCGAACGAGGACTGCCTTTTCCTTATAGACCGATATGTTCGCCTGCCAGCCGTGCCTTTTTCCCTTTGGCTGCCACAAGCTGCGACAAGACGTAAACGCCGAGGAACAACAGCATGCAGGCGGCTGACCAGCGGTACATGACCGAGTAGCTGGAATGAGTCGCAAGCACGCCGAGCAGCATGGAGCCTGCGGCGATGCCGAGGTCGATGGAATTGAAGAACAGGCCGTTTGCCATGCCGCGCTGCTCTGGCGCGACGACTTTGACCATCCAGGCTTGAATCGACGGCTGGATCATGCCGTAGCCGAGTCCGTAGAAAAAGGCCGAGATCAGCAGCAGCGATTCGCTGGTCGTCACCGACAGGAGCAGCAGGCTGACGCCCACGAAGATCGCGCCTGGCGGCAGGACGGCGATATGGCCCTTGCGATCGTACAGCTTGCCGGAAAAAGGCCGAATCAAAATCATGGCGAGTGCGTTGGCGAGGAAAAACCAGCCCACGTTGGCGATGTGGGTTTCTTTTCCGTACAAGGCCAGAAAGCTCAAGATTCCGCCGTACGTAATGGACAGGCAAAAATTCAGGCTGACGGGCAGCAGCAACTTTTTGTCAAAAAAGCGGGCAAACCCTTTGACGGGCGCTGCTTTGGGCGCTGGCGCCATGCGCAGGCTGTAGGAGCGGATCATGTGCGCCAACGGGAAAATCGCAGCCACAAGCAGCACGAGCGTCAAAAGCATCGGGCCGATTCCGAACGATTGCAGGATACCAAGGCCAATCAGCGGGCCGAGCGCCATCGCCAGACTGGTGGACAGGCCGAAGTAGCCCATCCCTTCCCCGATGCGCCGGACGGGAATGACGTTGGACACGACCGTCGGAAACGCTGTGCTGCCCATGCCAAAGCCGATGCCGACGAGAACGCGCAAAAACAAAAACAGGGCGATATGCCCGGCCCAGTAGTAGCCTGCGCTGAATATCCCGACAGTGCACAGCGCCAGCATCGCGATGACTTTGCTGTTTTTCGTTCGCAACGCTTCCCCGGTCAATGCGCGTGCCACTACGGCTGCCAACGAAAACAGGCTGATGACCAGGCTGACGACGAAATCGTTTGCCTGATACGCCTGCTTCACGTAGGCCGGAAACGTCGGCGTCTGCATCTGGATGGTGAGGAACAACAGCATGTTGCATACAGTAAGCAGGACGAAATCCTTCGTCCACAGTTTCTCTCTACTCTCTCCCAACGTGTTCACTCCTATTCTTGTGTATGGCGGTTTACATTCTCATTGATCTCCAGCAGTATTTCCCGCAAAAAAGCGAGCTTCTCCGGCGAAATCCCGGCGAAGATGTCCGCTATCGCCTTGGCCTCGGCGGGAATGGCCTTTTCAATCCACTCCCTGCCATTCGGCGTGAGCGTGATGAGATAGGCGCGGCGATCGTGTTCGCTCAGCTTTTTTTCAATCCAGCCTTTTTTCGCCAGGTTGTCGAGAATGCGCGTCATGGTCGGCTGGTCTTTGGCGGAGCGCAGAGCCAGCTCTTTCTGGTTGATTCCGTCCTCTTCCCGGAGGCGGTACAAGACGGCAAACTGCTCCGTCGTCAGGTCGAATTCGCGCAAAAACAAGGACACATAATGAATCATGCGCCTGTACGTATTGCCGATCAGAAAGCCGATCGGTTCATGTTGCCAATGGTCGATCATGAGAAGAACCTTCCTTTGCTCGCGAAATTAGTTGTTTTGACAATTATATGCATAGCAATTAATTTTGTAAATGGAAAAACCGCCTGCGACGAAACGAGGCGGTTTGTATCCTTGGGAGCTGTCAGCTTATTGCCGATAGCGCCCTTTTCGCTTGGAGGCGTAAAAGGCGTAATAGCCGACTACGCCAATGACACCGACGATCATGGCAGCGACGAACAGATTGTGGGACAGCCATTCATAGAGGGGAGTTCCGACGATCATGAGCGCGTCGCCTCTTTTCTACGAGTAAGTGGGGTAGCGTGTGCTGCTGTCGTCCTTTTCCTGCGAGCGGTAGGAAATAAACTCGCGGGCAGCTTGTTCGAGCAACTGGTCTTCGGCAGACAGCTTGCCTTTTTTGGATTCGTTTTGCTGCGTCGCGGCATGCGTGTTTGCAGCAGCAGCCTGCGGTTTTGTGTTTTGCGCGTCTGCGGCGGCTGTAGCAGTAGTGCTTGACTCCTGCTTATTGTGCTCCTTGCCTTTTGCGGAAGTGCCGCTGCCGCTAAACGCACCCGTCACCTGATTCATGACGGTTTGAATCCCTTTTTGCTTCATTTGATCCATCATGCCCGACATGCCGTTTGCCTTGATCGTGTTAATGCCCAGCGCTTTGTACATCGGGCAAAAACGGGTGGCGCCTTCCGCTACCTTCATGGCGGAAAAAGCCATTAACAGCCAGGGGGCATTGTGCGGGCGACGGCTCATTTTGCCTATGCCGTAAGCCAGGCCCAAGAGGCCGCCCGTCATGCGGATGATTGCATCTGTAGTTCCAACGTTTCTTTGCATCTGTGCTCGCCTCCAGTCGCGTCTTCTACGCATTAGTCTGTGATAAAGGCAAAAGGACAACCCGTGGAAATTGCAGGTCGAAGTGTTCCGGCAAGCAGGGGAAGTCTTCGCGGGCGGCGAAGCAGTAAAGCAATGTCAATATGAACGATCATTCAGTCGATGCAGACGACGATGGACAGCGAGGGGAGAGAAAAGCATGCGAGTTCGAGCTTTATCAGAGGAAGCGTACCGGAATCTGCTCCGCGTGAGCAAAAGACAGGCGCCGGCCAGCTTGTGGATCAAGGGAGCCAGCGTCCTGAACGTATTTACAAAAGAATGGCAGGAGCATCATGTAGTCGTAGCCGGGGAGCGGATTGCCTACGTGGGGGAAAAAGAGCCGCTGACAGACGAGCATACGGTGATCGTCGAAGCGGACGGAAAGTACGTCGTGCCCGGCTACATCGAGCCGCACGCCCATCCTTTCCAATGGTACAACCCGTACACGCTGGCGGACTTTGCATTGGAGCGGGGGACGACCACGCTCGTGTCCGACACGTTGATGCTGATGAATTTGCCGCCCGAGCAGGTGGCAGCGCTGATGGAGTCTTTGTCCGGCCATCCGGTCAAACAGTTTTTCTGGGCGAGACTCGATCCGCAAACAGGTAAAGAGCACCCGCAATTCACGAAGGAAGGGCTTGCTCGCATGCTCGAGCATCCTCTCGTCGTCCAGGGCGGAGAGCTGACGAACTGGTCCGGCGTGCTGCAGGAGGACGAGACGCTGCTGTTCGGCTTGAAGCACACGCGCGATCTGGGCAAAAGAATGGAGGGGCATCATCCCGGCGCTTCCTACGAAACGCTGAACATTGCAGCGGCGGCCGGAATTACCGCCTGTCACGAAGGAATTACGGCGGAGGATTTGCTTCAGCGGCTCCGGCTTGGCATGTACGCCACCTTGCGCCATTCCTCGATTCGCCCGGATTTGCCGGAGCTAGTCAAAGGATGGCTCGCGCTCGGGTTGCCGTGGTCGCCCCGGATGATGCTGACATCAGATGGCAGCACCCCGCCGATGCACCGCAACGGCTTCCTCGACGGGACGATTCGCGTCGCGATAGAAGCGGGCATGCCGCCGGAAGAGGCGTATGTGATGGCGACGCTGAATCCGGCCGTCTACTACGGGCTAGACGCCGAACTCGGCGGAATCGCGCCGGGAAGAGTGGCAGATATGCTGCTTCTGCGAGCCAAGGACGACCCTGCGCCGCTTGTCGTCTTTGCCAACGGACAAAAGGCGGCGGAGGAAGGCAGATTGCTCATTCCCACAATCGAGCCGCGCTGGGCGGACTACTCGTTCCCAACCGTCGATTCGCTGCAGGACAAAACGCAGGCAGAATGGTTCACGCTGCGCCCTGACGAAGACGGCAAGGTGCCGGTGCTGAACATGCTGAATGCCGTTATTACCCGCATGACGCTGGAGCAGCTTCCGGTAGACGAGCACGGCTTCGTCTCGCTGGCGCACGACCCGCAGCTCGCCCTGATTGTCAGCGTCGATCCGGCAGGGAAAAGCCGCACGGTTGCAGTACTGCGCGGCTACGGCGAGCATATCGAGGGCTTGGCCAGCTCCTATACAGCGTCCGGCGACTGGCTTGTCATCGGGCGCGACCCGCAGGCGATGGCGGCAGCGCTTGCGCGAATCAGAGACATCGGCGGCGGAGTCGTGCTGATCGACGAGGGGCAGATTGCCTGCGAATGTCCGCTGCCGCTTGCCGGAAAATTTTCCCCGGCTCCGATGGAAGAAGTGATTGCCATGGCGGAGAATTTGACGGCCAAGCTGCGGGCAAAAGGCCACGCGCACCTCGATCCGCTCTATTCTCTCCTGTTTTTCACCGCCACTCACCTGCCTTATGCGAGACTTACTGCGGAAGGCATCGCAGACGTAAAAACAGGGCAAATTCTCGTCCCGGCACTCCCTCTGCAATAGAGGGAGTTTTTGTTTTGGGAGCCGTAAATATAATGGATAACATTAACGCTTTATGGCGATAAAGCAAAGATATAATTATTTGATTTCAATAGCAGGGAATGAAATCACGAGCATGTAAGCATTCGGTATATGATTGAAAAAAATATTTTACCTATTGTAAATTATCAGATTTATTTTACAATAAATAATAGCCAAGCCACATCTATCTTCCGTCCTAACAGAAAGAGTGCTCACAGTGTCGCAACCTGGTAAGTAGGGTAGATCGTCTGGCGAGGACAAAAATAAAGAATAATTAAAGGGGGATTCAATTCCGCATGAAAAAACTCTCTCACATCAGTATTTTATCTGCGGTATTGGCGACGAGTGTGGCACTCACAGGTTGCGCAGGAACCAGCAATTCATCAGGGGGAACCAACACAAGCGGAGGTGGTCAGCAGCCGGCGCAAAACCAGACGAGCACTTCCGGTAGCGGCGGCGAAGCAACAGACGGTGGTGTCATCAAAATCGCAACCCAAACCCCCCTCTCCGGGAACCAGTCCTCTCTCGGAGACGCGATCAAGACGGGTGCCGAATACGCGCTGAATCTGCGCAAGGAAGAATTCAAAAAGCTCGGCTTCGACATCCAGCTCTTCCCGCAGGATGACCAGGCGGACCCGAAGATCGGCGTATCGAACGCGGAAATGCTCATCTCCAACCCTGACGTGTACGGGGTAGTGGGCCATCTGAACTCCGGCGTAGCGATTCCTTCGTCCGTGAAGTACGAGGAAGGCAAGCTGGTCATGGTGTCTCCGGCCAATACGGCGGTGAAGCTGACCGAGGAAGGCAAGAAAACCGTACACCGGATTTGTGCTCGCGACGACGCCCAGGGACCGAAAGCGGCCATGTATGCGAAAAACACGCTCGGCGTGAAAACAGCTTTCATCATTCATGATAAGACCGCATACGGCCAGGGCTTGAGCGACCAGGTGAAGCTGCAGTTTGAAAAAGACGGCGTGCAGCTCCTCGGCTACGAAGGCATCACGCAAGGCGAAAAAGATTACAGTGCCGTACTGAACCAGGTAACGGCAAAAAACCCTGACATCATCTTTTTCGGGGGACTTTATCCGGAGGGCGGAATTTTGGTCAAGCAAGCCCGTGAAAAAGGATACAAGGGATATTTTATGGGTGGCGACGGTTTGGACTCTTCTGATATGATTAAAATAGCCGGCGATGCCGTCGAAGGTGTCGTGTTTACGTCAGTGGCAGGTGACGTGACGCAGACCGAAGAGGGCAAGAAGTGGGCCGAAGAGTACAAGAAAACGACGAACAAACCTCTTGAAACCTACTCCGTCTACGGTTTCGACTCCATGAACGTCATCCTCAACGGCGTCATGGAAGCAATCAAAGCGAATGGTGGCAAAAAACCAACACGCGAGCAAGTCCTCGAAGCAGTTCACAAAACGAAAGATTTTCAGGGGCAATTCACAAAAGTTACCTTTGATGAAAAAGGTGACAACGTAAACGCAGATGTATTCATTTACAAGTATGACAAGGACAAGTCCACTTTTGTAGGCAAGGCCGAGTAATCGCAGCCAACATCACCGTACACTCTTTCATGCCTCATACAGTCCGGGGCGGCACGCTTGTGTTCGCCCTTTTCTACTGAAACTCACGTCCAGTCATGCGAATGGATGCAGAAAATTTCTACAAGTTTATTGAGAAGTGAGGGATGGGAAAGCATGATGCTCAACATTTTGCCTCAGGTGTTGGTTGACGGATTAACACTTGGATTCATGTACGCAGTCGTGGCCTTGGGCTACACAATGGTTTACGGGATTTTGGAATTTATCAACTTTGCTCATGGAGAAATTTTCATGGTCGGGGCCTTTGTCGGTACAGAGGTATTGTTGATCTCTGACGCCCTGGGGGCTTTGGAAGGCATGAACCCTTTTGTCGCACTATTCTTGACACTGATAATCGCCATGGTGATTACGGGTGCGCTCGGAGTAGGAATCGAGCGGGTCGCCTATCGGCCGCTACGCGGAGCGCCGCGCCTCGTGCCACTGATTTCTGCCATCGGTGTATCGTTTTTGCTGCAAGACCTCGTTCGTTTTACGGAAGCGCTGGCTCGCAATGAATTTTATCTGAACAGTCCAACTCTTTTTACTGGTTCGATTTCTTTAGGCAGTTTCGCTGCGATTCCAGCCAAGGGCTTGATTGTAATTGTGCTCGCCATTGTGATGATGATTGCGCTGACGCTGTTCATTAACAAGACAAAATGGGGAATCGCCATGCGGGCCGTAGCGCAGGATCAGAGCACGGCTTCGCTGATGACCATAAATGTAGACAAAGTAATCATGCTTACGTTTTTGATCGGGTCCAGTCTCGGCGGAGCGACAGGCGTGCTGTTTGCGCAAAATTACGGGACGATCGACCCTTATATCGGCTTCATTCTCGGATTGAAGGCATTTACCGCAGCCGTTCTCGGCGGGATCGGCAACCTGCGCGGAGCCATGGTGGGCGGGGTGCTGCTCGGGCTACTGGAATCGCTGTCTGGCGCTTTCATGGGGCCGCTGACCAACGGCGCATTCGGTGCTGAGTACAAAGATGTGTTCGCGTTCAGCATTCTAATCCTCGTGCTTCTCTTCAAGCCGGAAGGGCTGTTTGGCGAAGCTGTGAAAGAGAAAGTGTAGGTGAGACCAATGGCAAATCTGGCCTGGAAAACGTTCAAAGGAATCCCGCTCGCGCTTACGTTGGTTTGGATCGCCGGCTTCGCGGCTGCTCTGCATTTTATGGACAAATCAGTCATCGCGTTTCTCGGCATTCTCTCCTCAATCGTGCTCGTCTATTACACGAATACGTCCAAGACGATCAAGATGATTGTCGGGGCCGCTGTCCTGCTGATTATCATTCCGCTGGTCGCGGGTGAAAACCGCTACTACATGGAGGTCGCTTCGCAAGTCGGCATCTACGTGGCAATGGCGCTCGGACTGAACATCGTAGTCGGGTTCGCGGGGCTGCTCGATTTGGGCTACGTCGCCTTCTTCGCTGCTGGTGCGTATGCCTACGCGATTTTCTCGACCTCGCAGGCGAATGAATTTATCGCGGGCAACCTGTTCCCGCTCTCTGGTGACTGGTTTTGGCCGTTCCTCATCGTCGGCTTGATCGTGGCCGCGATTTTCGGGATATTGCTCGGTCTGCCGGTGCTACGGGTAAAAGGGGACTACCTCGCCATCGTTACGCTTGGTTTTGGTGAGATTATTCGGATTATTTTTAATAACCTGGACAAACCGATCAACATTACAAACGGTCCGCAAGGGATTACCCCGATTCCATCGCCGGAGCTGTTCGGCATCAAGATGGGGACGCCGTTTTACTTCTACTTTATCGTCCTGTTCGTAATCGCCTTTATCGTCCTGGCGAATATCCGCTTTGAGCATTCCCGTTTGGGCCGCGCGTGGATCGCCGTGCGCGAGGATGAGCTTGCGGCGCAGTCCATGGGGATCTCGCTGTTGAATACAAAGCTGGCCGCGTTTGCGACAGGCGCTTCCTTCGCAGGGGTGGTCGGGGTTATTTTCGCAGCCAAACAGACTTTTATCGATCCGACTTCGTTTACGCTGATGGAATCAATCGGGATTCTGGTCATGGTCATTCTCGGCGGAAGCGGAAGCATCCCGGGCGTCGTGCTTGGAGCCGCTTTTGTCACCATTTTGCAGGTGCAGCTCCTGAAAGAGTTCTCCAACTTCCTGCACAGCCTGCAGCAATCCGGCATCATCAACCTGCCAAACCAGTTGGACCCGTCCAAGTTCCAGCGGCTCATCTTCGGGATCATGCTGATTCTCGTCGCCTTGTATCGTCCAAACGGACTGATTCCGGCCAAGCGGAAAAAGAACGATCTCGACGCGATCAAAGAGAGCGAGTATGGCAAACAAAAGCTGGGGATTCTCGGCAAGCTGTCCCAATTGGCTTCTGGCAAGCAGTCATAGCGGACGAGGAGGGAAAAGGGCATGGCATTGTTGGAAGCAAAAAACTTGACGAAGCGCTTTGGCGGACTGGTAGCCAACCAGGACGTTTCGATTTCCATAGACAAGGGAAGCATTACGGCAGTCATCGGGCCGAACGGGGCCGGGAAAACGACTTTTTTCAACATGATTACCGGATTTTACGTGCCGGATGAAGGCGAAATTCTCCTGGACGGCAAAAGCATCAAAGGGTTGCGCCCCGATCAGATCGCAAGCCGCGGGATTACCCGGACGTTCCAAAATATCCGGCTGTTCAAAGAAATGACGGCGCTGGAAAACGTGATGGTCGGCGTTCACACCCGCTTGTCAGCCGGGTTGCTCGGCATTTTGTTCAACACCAAGCGCGTACGGGTCGAGGAAGAAAAGGCCCGCGTAGAAGCCTATCAGCTTCTGGAGTATGTAGGCATCGCCCATATCGCCAACGAAGCGGCGGGTAGCCTGCCATACGGATTGCAGCGTCGGCTGGAAATCGCTCGGGCGATGGCGACGAATCCGCAGATTATTTTGCTCGACGAGCCGGCGGCGGGGATGAACCCGCGCGAGACAGTCGAAATGACCGACTTTATCCGCAAGCTGAAACGCGAGCTTGACCTGACGATTATCTTGATCGAGCATGACATGAAGCTGGTCATGGGACTCAGCGAATACATTCACGTACTGGATTACGGCCGGAAAATTGCGGAGGGAACACCGGAGCAAATCCGCAACAACCCGAACGTAATTGAAGCCTACCTCGGCAAAAGTGCGTCGGAAGTGTCGTAGAAGGAGGAAAAACGATGGCATTGCTAGAGCTGAATAACGTTCATACCTATTACGGCGGTATCCACGCATTGAAGGGATTGAGCATTACCGTCAACGAGGGTGAGGTCGTCACCTTGATCGGCTCCAACGGGGCGGGAAAATCGACCACCCTGAAAACGATCTGCGGCCAGACCCGCGCCAAGGAAGGCAAAGTGATCTTCAACGGCAAGGATATTACCCAGATGCGCACCCACGATATTGCCAGTGCGGGAATCGCCCATGTGCCGGAAGGCCGCCGGATTTTTCCAAAGCTGACCGTGCGCGAAAACCTGGAAATGGGAGCGTTCGGCGTATCGGATAAACAGGTGATCGAGGAAGGCATCGAGCGCGCTTTTGCTTACTTCCCGCGCCTCAAGGAACGGATCGACCAAAAAGGCGGGACGATGTCCGGCGGTGAGCAGCAAATGCTGGCGATCGCGCGCGGACTGATGATGAAGCCGAAAATTCTCATGCTCGATGAGCCGTCAATGGGCTTGGCTCCGATTCTCGTCGAACAAATTTTTGACATCGTCACAGAGCTGAACAGGGAAGGCATGACGATCCTGCTGGTAGAGCAAAACGCGAACCAGGCGCTTTCAGTGGCGCACCGCGGCTACGTGATCCAGACAGGTGAAATCATTTTGAAGGACGATGCGCAGACTCTGCTGGCAAATCCACAGGTTCGGGACGCTTATCTCGCGTAAAACATGCGATCAAAGAAGTCAGCCTGTTACGGACAATAGGGTAAGCTGGGGCCGATGGAGACTTTTCTCCGTCGGTTTTTCTTTTCCCGGAGAATAACTTTCAGGCTACGAGGCGGGTACCAGACGGTTTCCGCTGTGCCGCAAAGCCGCATGCAGGCAAGTTTTCCAACCGGGAGGAAATGTGCAAATTTTCTGATATGATTAAGCATAGACTGACTTGGCCTTCGTGAACATGGACAGATTGAAAAAAAGGAGGCAGGTCAGTTGCAGGGAGAGGAGAAAACAGAACATGCTGGACATCAGTCCCCACTTGGTTGAGGACAAAGAAGCGTTGTATTTGCAGCTCTATCGGTATTTTCGCGCAGAAATCCAAGAAGGCCGGCTGCCTTCGGGAACAAGGCTGCCATCTGTGCGGGCCTTGAGCGGATTTTTGCAGGTCAGCAAAACGACCGTGGAGTGCGCCTACCATCAGCTTTTGGCAGAAGGGTACATTGAGAGCCGGGAGCGCAGCGGTTTTTATGTCGTAGATATGGAGTGGGATGGCCCGCTACCCGAACATGCGGGGAAAAAGAGCGTACCGACCGCTGGCGCGGTTGGCGTTGCCGCTGCGGGTGGGCGTGTGCCGCATGCAGCGGAGCAGCCGGAGGACGGGCAACCAGTTTCCATTCGCTACGATTTTCACCATGCCCGGGTCGATGCGGAGCACTTCCCTTACGAGCGCTGGCGCAAATACACCAACCAGTGCATGCAAAAAGAGAACCGGAGCGTGCTGTATTACGGCGACAGGCAAGGGGAGCCGCTTTTGCGAGAGGAGCTTGCCCGCTACTTGAGCCGTGCCCGCGGGGTGCAGGCGACGCCGGAGCAGATTGTCATTGGCGCGGGTACGCAGATCATGATTAGCTTGCTCGGCTTTTTGTTCGGCCCGCGCGGACAGATTGTCGCCATGGAGGAGCCCGGCTATAACGGGGTGCGTTCCGTTTTTGCCCACCTTGGCTTTGCGGTATGTCCGATTCGGCTGGAGGAGGACGGGATCGACGTGGAAGCGCTCGGGAAAAGCGGAGCGAGATATGTGTACATTACCCCGTCCCATCAGGACCCTTCGGGGATCGTCATGCCGTACGCCAAGCGGCTGAAGCTGCTGCACTGGGCGAACCAGACAGGCGGCTATATTATCGAGGACGACTACGACGGAGAGTTTCGCTATCACGGCCGACCGATTCCTTCGCTTCAAGGGCTGGACACGCACGGGCGGGTCATTTACCTCGGGACGTTTTCCAAGGCGCTGCTGCCGTCGATACGGATCAGCTACATGGTGTTGCCACAGGAGCTGCTTGCCATCTACCACGAGCAACTGGCGGATTTCGACCAGTCTGCGTCGCGGATTCATCAGGAGACATTGGCTCTGTTCATGAAACACGGCGACTGGGAGCGCCATATTCGCAAGATGCGCACGCTCTACCGCAAAAAGCACGATGCGATGCTGCACATTTTGCAGGAGCAGCTCGGGCCTTACATTTTGCTGAAAGGACAGGATGCCGGATTGTCGATGACAGTCGAGGTGGCAAGCGACTGCACGGCTTTGCAGCTTGCGCAAATCGCGGAGGCTGCGGGTGTGCGCGTCTACCCTACCTCACACAAATGGATGGAACCGCAGCCAAAAGCGCTGCCTGCTTTCCAGTTCGGCTTTGGCGGCATGACGACGGAAGAGATGGAGGCGGGCATCCGGCTTTTGCAAAAGGTGTGGGGGCCGTACTTGCGGAAGCGCTGAGACAGCTTGCACAAGGCGGTGGCAACAGAGAAGGGAGAGCATCGAGCGTGTCGCAGGCGTTGTTTGTAAAAGGAATGAAACAAATTTTTCCCGTGGCCGCCGCCGGAATCGTGGACGGGATGGTGTTTGGCATACTAGCCAGGCAGGCTGGGCTGGGAGTGACGGAGGCGATGCTGTTTTCGCTGCTGGTCAATGCCGGCTCCTCGCAGTTTGCGGCGGTGGGCTCGCAGGGCATCGTCGGCTGGCCGATTCTCGTTTCGAACTTGCTGTTAAACGCCCGTCATCTGTTGTGAACCACTGTCAATAGATTGGACACATAAAATCGAGAGAATTACACCACACATCGGTACATATGTTCGTATTGATTGGGCGTGAAGTACCCAATGGATGCGTTTTCCATTATAAAAGCAAGTGATATACTCAAATATCGCTCTTTTCGCTTGTTCTCTCGTTTTGAATTTTTCCAGATAAACGAGTTCTTTCTTCAGTACGCTGTGGAAAGACTCGATGCAGGCGTTATCGTAACAGTTTCCTTTGCGGCTCATGCTTCCGATCATCTGGTATTTCTCCAGACGCTTCTGGTACTCAGTCGAGGCATACTGGCTGCCGCGATCAGAGTGGTGTAAAAGCCCCGGAGCTGGTCGCTGACGGTTGTAGGCTTGATCTAGCGCGGCGATCACGAGTTCTTTTGTCATCCGCTCCCCCATGTGAAAGCCTACGATCTTACGCGTATACAAGTCCATCACACTGGCTAAATACAACCAGCCTTCGTCTGTCGGGATATAAGTGATATCCGTCATCCAGACCTTCCCCGGCGCGTTTGCGGTAAACGTTTGGTTTAGCACGTTTTCGGCCACAGGCAAATGGTGCTTCGAATTCGTTGTCGCCTTGTATTCCTTCACCGTACGGGATTTCAGCCCGAGCCTTTTCATCGTACGAGCGACGGTTTTCTCGGAAACCTGAACCCCTTCCTTTTTCAGTGCTTCCAAGACCTTCTTACTGCCGTACAAACGTCTCGAATCCAGGAAGACCCGCCGGATTTGTTGCTCCAGCTTTTCTCGACGCTTCGCCCGATCGTTCTTCTTACGCCGGGTCCAATCGTAATAACCGCTTCGAGAAACTTGAAACACATCGCACATCTTCGCGACTCGGAGCTTGGAGCGGTGATCGTGGATGAAAGGGTAGATCAGCGCCGGTCTTTTGCGAAGTAGTGCATCGCCTTTTTTAAGATTTCGTTCTCCTCTTCCAGATCACGAATTCGCTTTTGAAGGTCGCGTAGGGCTTTGTCTTCCGGCTTCAGTTGTCCACTGCCTGGAAAGGCTTGATTGCCGTCTTGCTTGAATTCAGCGACCCACCGGTAGATGGTATTTTCATGAAGCCCCATTTCCCGGGCTACCTGCGCCACCGATTTCCCTTCTTCTTGGATGAGTCGTACGGTTTGAAGTTTGAATTCCCTGTCGTACTTTTTCGTCATGTTGGACACCTCGATTATGAACGCTTTTATTGTCGCACTCTCGATTCTCCGTGTCCAATGTAAAGTCTAGCATCAGAGTTCTTCTTCTATCAGCAAGCGGTAAACCTTTTTCTTGTTGATGACCAGTTGGTGGTCTCGCCGTAGGCAGACAGTAAGCTTTCGATATCCATAAGCAGATTCTTCATCGGCAATCAGCTCGGATAGCCATTCTTTGATTTGTTCGTCACTGACAGGTTGTCCGTGGTCTTCCTCCGTGATAAACGCGAGGTTTTTGGGAGGCTTTGTTTTTTCGGTAATAGTAGGTTGCTTCCAGGATGCCGACAATACGTAGCACTAGTTTGGCTGTGTACCCCAGCTGTATCCACTTGTCGGCTATCTCCATTTTGTCCGATAAGCTGGGTTCACCTTTTTTACAAGATCACGAAGGATCGCGATTTCCAAGTCCTTTTCTCCCAGTAATTTCTTCAGTTTATCATTCTCCGTTTCCAGTTCCCGAAACTCTCCTGGACTTGGGGTATAGCTTGTTACAGCTTTAGCTTCGGAAGACGTATTCTGCCAATCTGCGTGTTTGGAGTCACGTATCCATCGATACAGCATTTTAGGGTCTATCCCATGCCGTCTGGCTACTTGACTAGCGTTTCCTACTTCGTGGGCTTCCTGGATCAATTGTTGTTTGAACTCGATTGAATAGCGTCTCCGTTGCATAAAAATATCCCCCTCTGTTCTTCTGATATCAGCTTAACAAGATAAGGGGGTATGACTCAAATCCAATTTCGGGGCTTAAAAGCTGTAACTGAGGGAGGAATACCGCTTATCTCGTCTTATACCCTTATCTTCAAAAAGGAATTCTTTTTAACCTACACCGTGCCGACCGACTTTCATAGGGCACGGCGTGCGATCAACTACTTAAGAAGTGCTCATTTACTATAGGCTCTGTGAGCATGAATAACTTTGAGATGATAAGGGCTTTGAGTCGGAGCTCATCTTTTCTACCGTTTCCTTTTTTCAGAAAATTCAAAATACTAGCTCTTCCAAATTTTATGTTATTATGTATAAAACGGAAAATGGAGGTAATCAAAAATGTCATTCAAGAAGCTAACGCTCGCTACTGCACTCGTAAGCACTTTAGTATCACCTGGAGTAACTGCTTTTGCCCAATCCAAGCATTCGATTGAACCTGCCGTTACCAAGGAGAAAGTCGGCCAACTAGAGATTGTTGAAAAAGTGTGGGAGACACCAGTCAATTATGATTTTCAGGTCATCACGAAAGAAAATAGCAAATCAATCATGAAGCCTTACCGATTGGATTACAACGGAACAGACTACGAAGAAACCAAAACGCAAAAATACAAATCCAAAAGTTTCGAAGCGGAAGTAACCAATCGAAGCAATTTAACCGATACGGTTACACGGTCTGTTTCCAGGAAAACCTTCTTAACAGGCAAGGTAGGTACGTCAGGCGAAGGCAAATTCAATATGGGGCTGATCGAAGCGAAGGTAGGGTTCAACGCCGAGGTTTCCTTTGGAACAGAGACCACTACAACCACTACTTACACCTGGAACATCCCTGCCAGAAGCGTGACCACGATCGAATATGGATCAAAAGCCGTTGACACAAAAGGGTATATCACCAAATACATCGATGGGAAGGCGGTAAAGTCCACACGTGTCTATGCTGACTACTCGTATAAAGAATACGCCGACAAAGACCCACAACCGTTGTAATCAACCCGTAAAAATCAAAACTGCGCTAACCATTTGGACAACGTGCTTCCTTCTCCTCTTTGCTCTGACTGGATGTCAATCGGAGCCTACTCCAGTGAACAGCAGCGGTACCTTAAACCAAGAAACAGTACCAGCGACAACCAAGGCGACCAAGTCCTATAAATCGATTACGGATTACTCTACCGAGATCAATGGACAGCACATGAAGAACTCTGTCTTGGAAATAAAGAGAGATGGCAATTTGGCAAGCCTGAGCATCAAAATATGGTTGTCCCCTGAACTGCGAGAAAAAATGATGGATACAGAAAGTCCCGTCTATTTTACTTTCGGCGATGTGATGGGGAGTGAAAAAATCGCCCAGTTGCTTGTGGAGTCTCCTCCCGTTGTTCCGTTTGACCCAAGCAGTACGGACGGAACGTATACCCTCTCTCAGCAAATCAAGCTGAAGGAGAAACTGACAAGCGATGAAGAAAAAGCGCTTTTTTCTCCTGAGAATTATGAATTCCAGCTCTTGAACGAAGACAAATTAGCTGTGTACACGATTATTGGCTTGGAGCTATCCACGATTCAACAGCCTTAGCTCATTAGACGATTTGTCTTCTTAAGAACCAAGGCTGCCCGAGCTTATGTCGAAATACCTTAAATGAAGTTGCCTAAAAAAAACCCTTAGGTTTGTTTCTCCCTAAGGGTTTTTCCATTTTATTAGCTCTTCACCATTAAACGTGCTTGATCTTCCTCTAGCGTAGTTTTTCACTTTTTTATATGGCTGGTTTACACTCCAGCCGAATTCGAATCTTGAACCGCTCGATGTTGCGATACCCATAGGCTCGTCGCTTGATGACTTTCACTTTGTTGTGTGTCCCTTCAATCGGAGCATTTGTAACTCGAAACGAAAAATAATTCTGAACCGACTGTCGCCATTGAACGATTGTTTTTGCAATCGAACGGACGGCAGAGGTGGGAGATGTGAGGTGCTCGGTTATCCATTGTTGGAGTGCTTCTTTTCCCGACTCTTCTGTCTGAGCTGCATATACCGTTCTCATGTGCTGAAGAGCGTTGTAAAGGCGTTCCAAATGGGGATCTTGAGCGAACCAGGCTTTCAATTCCTCCTGTTCCTCAGGTTTCAGTTTATCAGGAGATGTGTGGAGCAGACGTTGTTCATGTCTACCCCGGCGATGAGTTCCCCGCGAACGGGTACGTTTACGAGCAGCTTCTAACGATTTGGAGAAGAGCTGAATGACGTGGAACTTGTCCGCTACTACCGTGGCATCCTTCCAAACACCGCGAACCGTCTCAGCCATTCCAGGAGCCAAGTCTGTCACAACAACCTGTGGAGGCGTAGCAAAGGGCCAGTTCATGAGAGCCTGACGAACCTGCTCACGTGAACGCCCTTCTGTAACCTGCCAGATATGCCCGCTTTGTGCATCCATGAGGTTGACACCGTACTTGTGTCCTTTTTGGAGAGCAAACTCGTCCAGACAGACCATAGTAGGCGTAAGATGATCTTGGGGCTTAGCGAGAAGCTGAGGAGCCAGTTGGTAATACCACCGTTCCAATGTCGTATAGCAGATTCCGAGTTGTTTGGAAACGCTAAGCAAATCCCTCTTCTGACACAACTCAACGGCCATTTGACGAAACGCAAAAGTAGCCGTTCCTCGATAGGGAATTCCATCCCATTCGAGAGTCCAGGTGATCTGGCAATCGTGGCAACGTTGTCGATATACAGGAACACGTACCCAGACAGTACCCCATGAAGGAATAAAGCGGTGACGAAGAAGACGGTGCCCTGGGCGAGCATGATTGGTGCTCTCTTTCAGGCAGAGAGGACACAGATGAGAGGCTGGATTGGGAGTGAGAGTCACTACCCAATCGGTTTCAGTCGTTTTGTCCCAATGGGAAAGTTGAAACGATGGAAGGCCGATTAAGTCTGTGGTAAACTGGTTAGACAACGTAGATTTCCTCCTATCTTGTGATGGTCAGGACAACTTTCACGATAGAGGAACATCTACGTTTTTTCAATGTCTAGCACGGGTTATGGTGATGAATCATTTTATTGATATTCAGACGATTTTTAGACAAACTCATAAAAAGTGAGCAATACCAATACCTGAAGAGTTTTCTGTCAATTCGCAAGAGAAGTTAAGGTTTGTGCTATTGAGCCTTTTGCAGATTTCTGAGCCCTTTCGTATCAAGCACTTGAAAAGCATAAAAAAGGACTTCACCCCAAGAAGGAGAAGTTTTCAAGCAACCACACACGAAAACTTTTCGAGGAAGGTGAAGTCACTTGTATATTCTCCAGCCATCACTTTTTTCCTTTGAGGAACTGCAAAAACTTGAATCGAAAGAACGTCTGCCCTTATTTTTTTCGGTTCTGGACTTACGCCCGTACGCCAAAGAATTGAGAAGCATTACGCCCCAAGGGGCAACGGGACACAGCCGCGAAGCGATTTTACGGTCTTTGTTGGCGGCTCCTTTCGAAGGAATTTCGCAATTTACTGCTCTTCATCTGAGACTCACAAGTGATTTACGCTTTCGTTACCAGTGTGGGTTTCCCATTGATCGACCCGTTCCATCCATTGCAACGTTTAGTCGCGTATTTGCTCAAATTGTCCAGAAAAGCGTTGCCGAGAAGCTGTTTTACGACCTCGTCATGCAATGCCGTGAAGAGGGAATCATTACAGGAACGACCATTGCCATCGACAGCACGGCGATTGATGCGTATGAAAAAAAGCAACCGAAATCTCGCTGCCAAGGAACAGGAAACGCCACCTGGGGAGCCAAGTTCGACTCCTTTGGCAATAAAATCACGTGGTTCGGTTACAAAATTCATCTGGCAGTAGACGCGGACAGCGAATTGCCTGTTGCTTTAGAAGTCACTCCTGCTCACGTCAACGATGGAGACATGGCTCCTCCTCTCCTGGCACAAGTGAACAACCAAGCCAAGGAAGTGTGTAAGAATTACGTGATGGATGGTGGATACGATCATCTCAAGAACTACGAAATCGCTCATCAATACAAGGCACAGGCTATCATTCCTCTAAACCTCCGAAACGAGAAAGAGCCACCTGCTGGTTATACGTCAAACGGAACGCCTCGATGCAGCATGGGATTTGAAATGGTGTACGCAGGTGCTGACGGAACCCATCTCAAATTTCGTTGCCCGCATGTGATGGGAAAAGTAGAGTGCCCACACGGCTCAGCTTGGTGCTCTTCCTCCAACTACGGAATGGTCGTAAAAGTGAACGTCCACGATGATCTCCGCAGATTTTCTTTGCCACATCGGGACACAAAGAATTGGAAGAAGATGTATCACAAACGGACGAGTGTAGAGCGATGCAATGCCCGTTTAAAGGAAAACCTGACAGCGAATGATCTACATGTCGGTGGCATTCAAAAAGTGAAAACGTATGTGTATTTGAATGCTATCGTATTATTGGTGTCTGCTCTGGCAGGAAAGAAAGCCAAGCCATCTAAAAAAACGGCCTAAGCAGAGAGCGTAAAAAGTTTTGTGTAAATGGTTAAACTTCCCATTAAGGAGATGATCATTTATGCAAGACCACTAGCGTTGCATTAATCTTTTCCCATCATTCAAAATACACATAATCTTTGGTATTTGGTTGTCTAGGGAACAAAAAAATCCTTTACACTGGAAAGGTCAGGTAGTTCCTGTCCAAATCCAACGCAAAGGATAGCTCATGGACAAGAATACCCTATTTTCTTCATTTGGTAAATGGGTTGCACCCATCAATATTATGAAACTTCAACAACGAATTGACGAAACGGATCAAGACAAGTACGTGAAGAAGCTGACGACAAAAGCGTATCTTCTCCTATTTTTACATGCCCAACTTCAGCAACGCGAAGGGCTTCGAGCCATTGCTGACGATGTTCTATCAAAGAAATTTCAGCAAGAATTAGGACTGTCATCGATCAGCCCCGCACAGCTTAGTCGAAAAAACAATCGGGTAGAACCTGCTTTGCTTGAAGAAGTTTTTGTCGACCTTGTCCAGCAAATTCAACGCGTTTCTGGAAAAGCCTGCTCTCTTCGAAAACACATAAAGATCATTGATTCCACTACAATTGGATTATGTTTGCAAAAGTATAAGTGGGCAACCTTTCGCGAAACAAAGGCAGGAATCAAAATTCATCTTCGTCTCGTTTTCGCAAGCCAGGAGGATGTCTATCCTGAAAAGATTTCCCTAACTTGTGCCAAATCCAATGACCGCACCCAAATGGAGTCGCTGATTGATGAGATCGGAGCCATGTACGTCTTTGATCGAGGGTACGTGGATTATGAAAAGTTCGATGAGTATACCGATCAGGGCATCTTTTTTGCTTCACGTCTCAAGGATAACGCGGAAACTCGTCATTTGTATACTTTCAAAGTACCACCAGAAAGCTCCGTTTTATCTGACTCCATGATCCTTCTTGGAACGCCACAAAAACGGGTGGATAATGTGTTACGACTGATTGAAACGCATGATTCGAAAGGAAATCGTATTCGAATCATCACCAATCGGTTCGACTTAGAAGCAGAAGAATTGAGCGACATCTACCGTTGGCGCTGGCAAATAGAACTGTTTTTCAAATGGATGAAACAACACGCAAAGATCAAGACGTTCTATGGAACAAGTGAAAATGCGGTCTGGAATCAAGTTTTTCTCGCTCTCATTGCTTACTGCTTGTTGCTTCTTGTAAAGCTGGAAAGAAACAGTCAGCACAGTCTGCTGCAAATCAGTAGATGGCTCAAAGTGTTTCTCTGGCAGACCTTTGAACAATGGATAGGCAGAATGGATTACCAATCCAAACGAACATCCAGAGGGCGACAGAAAAGGAAGTAAGTGTTGTTTGTTGTTGTCGATGTTGTAATAAATGTATAAAACTACCAAATGGATAGTGGCTACCTTTTGCTTGGCTGTTCTCGTTTTTGGTTGTGAAGTTGAAAATGTCATTCAGAATAATTTGACAATAGATGGATTCATTTTTTATGCAACGCTAATGAAAAGGAATGAAACAAATTTTTCCCGTGGCCGCCGCCGGAATCGTGGACGGGATGGTGTTTGGCATACTAGCCAGGCAGGCTGGGCTGGGAGTGACGGAGGCGATGCTGTTTTCGCTGCTGGTCAATGCCGGCTCCTCGCAGTTTGCGGCGGTGGGCTCGCAGGGCATCGTCGGCTGGCCGATTCTCGTTTCGAACTTGCTGTTAAACGCCCGTCATCTGTTGTAAGGGTTCCGATGCTGCTGATTAGCTCCAGGTGGGGGATTCCGGCTTGGCTCAGGCGCGGGCTGGCAATGGTTCCGATCGGGGTATTCAGCTCCATGACGATTCCGCCGATTTTGTTTCACGCGCCAAAAGGAGCGTGGAGCCCGGAATACGTGGTGGCGGGGGCTGTAGCGCTTGCCGTAGGGTTTTGGAAAAAGCAAATCGTCTGGGCGCTGCTTGCCTATACATGGAACAGCAAGGACGCGAACGAGTCGGCTGTTCGCTGGGAGCTGCTGCCCCGGATGCTTGCAGGCTGGCATGCCCATCTCGAGCTTTTGGCAAAAGTGCTTGCGGGAGAGCAGCCAGCCTGGTCGTGGAGCCGCTGGGAACAACTGCGGGAAGCGTACGCCCAAAAATGGGGTGAATGACGGCTGCCTAAACAAAAAAGACCTTTCACACAGCGAACCGGTCGTTGTGCGGAAGGTCTTCTTTCGTTGGCTGCGCGGTTACGGCAAACGGTATCCAAGCTGGGTGGACATGTCGCGCACCGTAGCCAGCGTTTCCTGGATGATCTCTTCTTTTTTGGGCATCACGCGATCCGTCGGGCCGATCACGCTGATCGAGGCGGTCACCTGTCCGGTGGAATCGAAAATCGGCGCGGCAATTCCCGTGACGCCCGTGTTGCGGCGGTTCGAGCTGATCTCGTAGCCGCGCTCCCGGATCGCCTGCAGGTCGGCTTTGACCTCTTCGATGGAAGTGTAGGAGTGAGGCGTGTACATTTTCAAAGGTTGCTCCGCCAATATCTCGTCCTGGAACGACTCCGGCTGGTAGGCGAGCAGCACCCGTGCCGCCGTCGTCGAGTAGAGCGGGAAGCGGCGAAAAGACTCGACCGTAAAGCGAATAGGATGCTTCGAATCTTCCTTCGCGACGTAGATGGCGTCCTTCGAGTCTTGCACGCACAGGACGGCCAGCTCGTTCACCCGGGAGACAAGCCCGGTCAAAAACGGTTTGGAAAAATCGACAATATCGTGGTTGGTGAGCACCTTCGTGCCCAACTCCAGCAGTGTATAGCCAAGCGTATATTGCTTGGTTTTTTCGTTTTGGCGAATAAAGCCTTCTGATTCCAGCGTGGAAAGCAGCTTGTGCACCGCTCCTTTTGATAGCTGAAGCTTTTTGCTAAGCTCGGTCACCCCAAGCTCTTTGGGAGAATCGAGAAACATTTTTAACAGTCGGCAACCGTTTCGTACAGAAGACAATACTTGGTCCATAAAAAACGTCTCCTTTATGTGCATTAGTCCTATTCTACCACAGATAGGGGGCAGGCAATCCTGAATGGAGGCAATGGTGCTTTTTGTATGACTACCTTGAATAGTCAGTCTCTTTATGATAGGATAACACTATCGTTCTTGAATAGCAAACGTTGTTCTCTATTCGTGAACAAACAAGATAAAACGGGGGTCGAACTTACGTGAAGAAAAAGGCGTTATCTGTACTGTCGATTTTTGCTTTGACTGGTTCTTTGCTTGCGGGCTGTGGCTCTTCCACACCGCAAACTGCCGCTCCGACGCCGGCTGCTGGCAATACAGACGGCGGGCAAGCACAGGTGCAACTGGAAGACACGCTGGTTGTCGCGGGGAACGGAGCTACTGTAGAGAAGTTGATGAAAGACGAAATCTTCAAGAAATTCAACGAAAAATACCCGAACGTCAAGCTGACCTACGTATCCGGGGTATCGACCGAGATCGTCGCGAAAGTAAAAGCGCAGAAAAACTCCCCGCAAATCGACTTGACGATCGTCGAGGGCGGCGAGCAGGAAAAAGGGCGCCAGGAAGGCTTGTGGGAAACGATCTCTGCCACGGACATTCCAAACGTGAAAAACGTGCCGCAAGATTTGAAAGTCACGGATGACAGCGGTGTCGTCGTCAACTTCACGCCAATGGGCATCTCGTACAACAGCGAGCTGGTCAAAGAAAAAGGACTGCCGGTTCCGGCGTCGTGGAACGACCTGACCAAGCCGGAAGTGAAGGGCAACATCACGATGACAGACGTAGCGAGCAACTTCGGACGTTCGACCATGATTATGCTGGCCTACGCCAACGGTGGATCGGAGAAAAATATCGAGCCTGGTTTTGAAAAAATGGCAACGCTTGCAGGCTACATGCCGACATTCGCGAAAAGCGCGGCGCAGTTGCAGCAAAACCTGCAAAACAAGAGCGCAGCCTACACCACCTGGACGATGGCGCGCAGCCTCACGCAAAAAGAAGCGGGAGTGCCGCTGGAATTTGTCTTCCCGGAAGAGGGCGGCAATATCGTGCCAAACATCGCCACAATCGTCAAAGGCGCGAAGCATCCGCAAGCAGCCAAAGCGTTCATCGACTTTTTGCTGACGGACGAAGTGCAGACGATGTACGCGACCAAGCTGTACTACAATCCTGCTACCGAAGTAAAGCTGCCGGACGATGTAGCGAAGACGTTGGCATTTGACCGCGCGAAGGTTGTCAACTTTGACTACGACGTCATCAGCAAGGAAACATCGGCTTGGCTGGACCGCTTTAACAAAGAAATCGCACCCAAAACAGGAAAGTAGGTATAGAAGTGACAAAGGTGATTGACGTCGAACTGCGCGGCATCATGAAAAAGTTTCAAAACAATGTCGTGGTTCAGGACTTCAACCTGCAGGTGGAGCAAGGCGAATTCATCTCGTTTTTGGGTCCATCCGGTTGCGGCAAAACCACAACCTTGAACATGATTGCCGGATTTTTGGACCCGGATGGCGGAGATTTGCTCATCAAGGGTCAACGGATGAATGGCGTCCCGCCGTACAAGCGGGAACTGGGAATGGTGTTTCAGACGTATTCGTTGTTTCCGCACATGACTGTGGCGGAAAATATCGCCTACGGCTTGAAGCTGCGCAAGATCGGAAAGCAGGAGATGCAGGAGCGCGTCAATCGTGTGCTGGAGCTGGTCAAGCTGCCAAACGTCGCGGATCGGTATCCGAAGCAGCTCTCCGGCGGACAGCGCCAACGGATTGCCATCGCGCGCGCATTGGTGATTGAGCCGTCGCTCTTGCTTTTGGATGAGCCGCTCAGCAATCTGGACGCGAAGCTGCGCGAGGAACTGCGCGACGAGCTGAAGCGTCTGCATCAGGAAATTGGCGTCACCACCATTTTCGTGACACACGACCAGGAGGAAGCGCTGGCGCTCTCCGACCGGATCGTTGTGCTGAATCACGGCTTCGTGGAGCAGATCGGCACTCCGCACGAGATCTACAACCAGCCGGCTTCCGAGTTCGTCCATACGTTCATCGGCAAGACAAACCGGATGGAAGGAGAAGTGATCGCGACCGAAGGCGACACCGTGACGCTTCGCACGACGGGCGGTTTGCTCGTGCAGGCTGCAGGGCAGAAGCACCAGTTTGCCTTGCAGCAAAAAGCGGTGATTTTCGTCCGTCCGGAAAAAATCAAGCTGACGGAGGCGGCGGACACGGCGCAGCCGAATCGGGTAAAAGGCCATCTGCAGCTTGCCTCGTTCCTCGGCTCCTATACGGAGTGCGAGGTGGCGACCGGAGCGCATACGCTGTCTGTCAAAGTCCAGATGAGCGACAAGTCGGCAGAACAAGAAGCAGGCAAAACGGTCTACTGCCAGTGGAACGCAGAAGACGTGCTGGTCATGCCCGTGGAGAGGGGATGACGGATGAACAAGCGTCTTTCCATCACACTTTTGACGGCACCAGCCATGATTGTTTTGCTCGGCGTATTTATCCTGCCGATGCTGCTCATGCTTCTGCTCAGCTTCCAGGATGAAAACCAGGCTTTTACGCTGCAAAACTACGCCTTGTTTGTGCAAGATTCGTTTTACGTAGAAATTCTTTGGCGGACGATCCGCGTCAGTCTGTGGACCGTGCTGGCTACGCTTTTGCTCGGCTTTCCGGTGGCGATGTACATGGCGCAGGCGACAGGCAAAATGCGCGGGATTGTCACGATGCTGATTTTGGCTCCGCACCTTATCAGCGTGGTCATCCGCAACTTCGGCTGGGTGGTCGTGCTCGGGGAAAAGGGCTGGATCAACGAAACGCTCATGAAGCTCGGGCTGATCGAGCAGCCGCTGCGGCTTTTGTACAACGAGCTTGGGGTGGTCATCGGCCTGACCGACTCGTTTATCGCCTACATGGTGCTGGCAATTGCGACCAGCCTGTACGCGATTGATCCGTCGCTGTCCAAGGCAGCATCCATTTTGGGCGCATCGCGCATGCGCACGTTCTTTACGGTGACGCTGCCGCTTTGCTTGCCGGGGATGATCGCCGGGACGACACTCGTTTTCAGTCTGTCGATGAGCGCGTTTGTCACTCCTGCCCTGATGGGGGGTACTTCGGTGAAGGTGATGCCTGTGATCGCGTATGAGCAGATCATGGCGACCTTGAACTGGCCGCTCGGTGCGGCGTTGGCCTTCCTGCTGTTGGGCAGTACGATTTTGCTGGTGACCTTGTACACGTGGTTGATCGAAACGAAGCGGTATAAAGAGGTGTTTGCGTCATGAAAAAGCTGAATGTGCTCGGGCTCATCACGTTCTTTGTGCTGGTGCTGGTCAATCTGCCGTTTTTGGTCATCATTCCAAGCTCCTTTACGGCTGCCGGATACTTGGCGTTTCCGCCGGAGGGCTTTTCGTTCCAATGGTACACGATGATTTTGGATCGGCCGGAGTTTATCGAATCGCTCTGGACGAGTCTCAAGCTGGCGACGGTAACGGCTGTTCTGGCTACGTTGCTCGGTACGCTGGCGGCATTTGCCTTGTCCAAGTACAAGTTTCGCGGGAGCGGCTTCATCAATGCGCTGATGCTCTCGCCGCTCACGGTGCCGTCGCTGATTATCGGGATTTCCGCGTTGCTGTTTTTTACGCGCATCGGCATTGCGGGTACGTTTACCGGGCTGCTTTTGGCGCACATCCTGATTTCCATTCCGTATGTCGTGCGGCTGGTGCTCACCGGGCTTAGCACATTTGACTACACGCTGGAAAAGGCGGGCTACATGCTGGGTGCCCATCCGTTTCGCGTGTTTTGGGACATCACGCTGCCTTTGCTTAGGCCTGCGATTGTGTCAGGCATGATTTTCTCGTTCCTGACGTCGTTTGACAATGTGACGGTTTCCCTGTTTCTGGTGGCACCGGACACGACAACGCTTCCGCTTGCGATCTTTACCTATATGCAGGAAACGCTTGACCCGCTGGTTGCTTCCATCTCCGCGGTTGTCATTCTGCTGAGTCTGGTCTTTATCGTGCTGCTGGAAAAAGTGTACGGACTAGAGCGCCTGTTCGGACTCAATTCACAATCTCATTAAGGAAGAGGCACTATGTCAATCCAGACTTATTTGCAAGACAACATGAATCACTTTTTGCAATTGCTCGAAGAGGCGGTCAACATGGACTCGCCTTCGCGGGACAAACGGCTGGGCGACCGGATGGCGGGCTGGTTCGCGCTCCAGTTTCAACGGCTGACAGGCGGCAGGGCGGAGCTGATCCCGAATGCGACATACGGCGATCAGGTGCGCTGCACATTGGGCGAAGGGGACAAGCAAATCCTCATCATCGGTCACTACGATACCGTGTGGCTGGAAGGAGAAGCGGCCCGCAGGCCATTTTCCATCCGGGACGAAAAAGCGTACGGACCAGGTGTGTATGATATGAAGGCCGGGATTTTGCAGGCGAT
The DNA here is from genome assembly GCF_004117055.1 of Brevibacillus agri. Taxonomy (NCBI): domain Bacteria; kingdom Bacillati; phylum Bacillota; class Bacilli; order Caryophanales; family Paenibacillaceae; genus Brevibacillus; species Brevibacillus agri. The sequence goes on along the minus strand of NZ_CP026363.1, from coordinate 5,194,464 downwards.
GTTCGCGCTGCGGGCTTTGGTGAAGCTGGACCGTTTGCCGGCGGACAAAAAAATCGTGCTCTTGCTCAACAGCGACGAGGAAATCGGCAGCCCGACCTCCAGATGGCTGGTAGAGCAGGAAGCGTCCCACTCGGCCGCGAGCTTTGTGCTGGAGCCGCCGACGGAGCCTGGCGGCGCGCTGAAAACATGGCGCAAAGGCAGCGCGCATTATACGGTGGCGGTTCGCGGCATTTCCGCACACGCCGGGGTCGATCACCAAAAAGGCGTATCGGCCATCGAAGAGCTGTCGCGGCAAATCCAATTTCTCCACGCTCTGACCGATTACGAAAAAGGCACGACGATCAATGTCGGCGTAGTCAAAGGCGGGATTGGCGCCAATGTCGTCGCCGATTACGCGGAGGCAGAGGTGGATGTGCGCGTCGTTTCCATGGAAGAGGCGCAACGCATCGAAAACGTAATCCGCGAGCGCAAGCCGCTACTTTCGGGCACGAGCATCAACGTGACGGGCGGCATTCGCCGTCCGCCGATGGAGCGTACCAAGGATACAGGCGTGTTGTTTGCGCTGGCAAAATCCATCAGCCGTCATGAGCTGGGGATGGAGCTGGAGGAATCCGGGACAGGTGGCGTAAGCGACGGCAACTTCGCCGCTGCCTGCGGGGTTCCGACGCTGGACGGACTTGGGGCAAAGGGCGGATTTGCCCACTCGCCGGAGGAATGGATCGAACTGGGGGAAATATCGACACGCGCGACTTTGCTGGCGCGCCTGATCGAAGAAGTATAGAGAAAAAGCAAAGAGGCACCTGACGGCTGTGCGAAGTGCGCAGCGGTACAGGTGCCTTTACAGATTTTCCGAACGAGAAAGCCCGCTACGGTGCGATAGCACCCCCTTTAGGGGCGGGATGAGAGTGAGGTCAAAATACGGAGTACCACGAATAAACCGAAGGTTTGTGGTACTTCAAGTATTTGAAAATTCCACTCTTTTTTGTTGTTCATCTGTTGTAGTATATAAAACAAACTGATACGATAGGTGTATGAACGAATACAGAAGAACAAGCACAACCCTTTCATTATTAAACTACCATTTTGTGTTCTGCCCTCGGTACAGAAGAAAGATTTTTCTGCAAGCAGATGTAGAACAACGCTTCAAAGAGTTGGTACATGAAGGGTGTGAGGAACTGCAAATTGTGATTGTTGCTCTTGAATGCGACAAAGACCATACGCATATGTTTCTCAACGCACTCCCATTCTACCGCAGGAAATGTATCAAGTGAAACGATAAAGCGATATGTCGAACAACAGAAAACAAGGGGGTGAAAATCATGTCGCAGACCATCACAGTCAAAGTGAAATTGCTTCCAACAAAAGAACAGGCTTCTATTTTGCGTGAAATGAGTCAAACGTACCTCTCCACTATCAATACTCTCGTTTCCGAAATGGTTGCTGAAAAGAAAAGCACAAAGAAGTCGAGTAAGGATATTTCTGCTTCTTTGCCAAGTGCCGTTAAAAATCAAGCTATCAAGGACGCGAAAAGTGTGTTTAAGAAAGCGAAGAAAAGCAAATTCACTACTGTTCCTGTTTTGAAAAAACCTGTCTGCATTTGGAACAATCAAAACTATTCGTTTGATTTCACGCACATTTCCATGCCGATTATGATTGACGGCAAGGTAACTAAAACACCTATCCGTGCTTTGTTAGTTGATAAAGACAACCGTAACTTTGCTTTGCTAAAACACAAATTAGGTACGCTTCGAATCACACAGAAAGCAAATAAATGGATTGCCCAAATTTCTGTCACCATACCTACTATGGAAGGAACAGGAGTAAAAGTCATGGGGGTTGATTTGGGTTTAAAAGTTCCTGCCGTTGCTGTAACAGATGATGAAAAGGTACGTTTCTTTGGGAATGGCAGACAAAATAAGTACATGAAGCGTAAGTTTCGTTCTGAACGCAAAGCATTAGGCAAAAAGAAAAAGGTAAATGCGATTCGTAGTTCAAAAGATAAAGAACAACGTTGGATGAAAGACCAAGACCATAAGGTTAGTCGTGCTATCGTAAATTTTGCAAAAGACAATAAAATTTCTCGACCGTGATCGTGGGGGCGACTCGCGTTGACCAGCTCACGGATAACTTGCAGAGCGCTTCGCTTGCGCTCGATGCGGCGACGATGGAAAAGCTGGACCGCCTGAGCGACCCGTACCGTCACGGGGAGCCGTTTGCGGTGTACCGCCTGTCGTAGCTTGTCTGAAATAGAAAAAAACGATGCGAGAACAGCTTACGCGTCGTTTTTTTCCTGCCTGGATATTTATTATTCGGCTGCCATGGTGCTTTCTTTGAGGATGACGTCGTGCGCTCCGCCTTCGACGAGGCTGGTAGCGGAGATCAGCGTGATGCGCGCTTTTTGCTGCAGCTCGGAGATGGACAGGGAGCCGCAGTTGCACATGGTCGACTTGATTTTGCTCAGCGTGCGGTCCAAGTTTTCGCGCAGGCTACCCGCGTATGGCACGTAGGAGTCCACGCCTTCTTCAAAGACGAGGCTGCTTTTGCCGCCTGTGTCGTAGCGCTGCCAGTTGCGCGCCCGGTTGGAGCCTTCTCCCCAATATTCTTTCACGAAGTTGTTGCCGATCTTCACTTTTTTGGTCGGGCTTTCGTCGAAACGGGCGAAGTAACGGCCTAGCATGACGAAGTCTGCGCCCATTGCCAGCGCGAGCGTCACATGGTAGTCGTGCACGATGCCGCCGTCGGAGCAAATCGGTACGTAAATGCCGGTTTCCTTGAAGTATTCGTCGCGCGCTGCCGCCACTTCGATTACAGCGGAAGCCTGGCCGCGTCCGATCCCTTTTTGCTCGCGGGTGATGCAGATGGAGCCGCCGCCGATGCCGACTTTTACGAAGTCTGCGCCCGCTTCTACGAGGTAGCGGAAGCCTTCCTTGTCGACGACGTTACCAGCGCCGATTGGCACGTTGAAGTTTTGTTTGACAAACTGAACCGTGTCGCGCTGCCATTCGGAGAAGCCGTCGGAGGAGTCGATCACGAGGATGTCGACGCCTGCTTCCACCAAGGCAGGAACGCGCTCCTGATAGTCTTTCGTATTGATGCCCGCTCCTACGATATAGCTTTTATTGGCGTCCAAAAGCGACAGCGGGTTGTTTTTGCGGGAGTCGTAGTCCTTGCGGAAAACGAGGAAGTCGAGATTTTGGTTGTCGTCCACGATCGGGAGGCAGTTGAGCTTGTGCTCCCAGATCAGGTCGTTTGCTTCGGAGAGCGTGATGCCGGATTTGCCGTAGATCAGGGAGGAGAACGGCGTCATGATATCGCTCACAGGCTTGTCCAGCGAGTCGCGGCTGATGCGGTAGTCGCGTCCGGTAACGATTCCGAGCAGCTTGCCTTTGGCGGAGCCGTCTTCGGTCACCGCTACTGTGGAGTGGCCTGTCTGTTCTTTCAGTTCCAAAATATCTTTCAATGTGTGGCTTGGCGTCAGGTTGGAGCGGCTCACGACGAAGCCTGCCTTGTGGTTTTTCGCTTTGCGAACCATGGTCGCCTGGCTCTCGATCGACTGGGAGCCAAAAATAAAGGAAATACCGCCACATCTAGCCAATGCGACCGCCATATGATGGTCGGAAACTGCTTGCATGACTGCGGATGAGAACGGTATGTTGAGTTTGATCGCTGGTTTTTCGCCTTTTTTAAACTTGGTAATCGGAGTGGATAAGTCCACATTGTTTGGGGTGCATTCTTTTGTGGTCAGGTTCGGAAGCAGCAAAAACTCGTTAAACGTCCGAGATGGTTCTGTGTAATAAAAAGCCACAAGTCTCTCCTCCTGTATGATCTTTATTAGAGAAATTTTTATCATGGTAACCGCCAAGCGTAAGAACGTCAATAGGGAATCGAAAGAAGGGGTGTTTTTGCCGTGATTTTGCCGATGAATCGTGAACAAGTTCGTTCGCTCGCGCCCATTTCGCTGGAGCAGTCGTACATATTGTACGGCAATGTGGCGTTGCGGGCGGAGCGGAGCTTATTTGCGGCAGATGTGGAGGAGGGAGAGCTGCGGGCGGTTGGCTCGTATTTGCAGGGGATGCCGTTCCATGCGTTTTCCTTGCAGCTTTTTGCCGCTGAAAGAGACTACGAGGTGACGGAGATGCTGAATTATTTTCGCGAGCATCCTGCTGTCGATCTGGCTGCCGGGCAGACAGGGGTGTTCGCTGTGCCTCACGCTTGCCTCAAGCGGGTGACGATTCCAGGGACGCTGTCGCAAAGGGAAATGCAACTGATGAAGCTGGTCCGGCCGGAGAAGTTGCTTGCGCCGGGGGATTCTCGCCTGCTCGCATCGGCTGAGGCCGAGGTCGCCGTGGAGCTGGCGCAAAGAATCGGCATGATTAGCTTTCGCGCCGAGGAAGTGGTCGAGATGCCGCACATCGCGCTTTTTTCCGAGCAGGACGAGCCGATGGCCTTGGCAGGCTTTCACGTGTACGAAGAGGCGTTTGTGGAGATCGGGAACATCGGAACGAGCGAAAAGCATCGGCAAAAAGGGCTGGGGACGCAGATTACGTCCGACGTCAGCCGACTGGGCCTGGAAAAGTCGCCAAACGTCTATTTGATGGTGTTTGCCGACAATCCGCAAGCGATTCGGGTCTATGAAAAGCTCGGCTACGAGACAGTGTCTAGCTATGCTTTTGTCGAATTTGCTCTATAGGCAAGCGCGCAAAAAAAGAGCGATTTGGCCTCGATGGTTGGTTGCATCGGGCGAATCGCTCTTTTTGCTACTGGCTCTGTCAGCCTTTGAACGAGACGGGAATCGTCATGGTGAAGCAAGGCCCGTCCGCGTCATTGCGGGCATCAATCGTGCCTTTGTGGGCTTCGAAGACGGCGCGGGCAATCGCCAGTCCAAGGCCGTGCTTGCCGGATTTGCCTTTGCGGAAGCGCTGGAACAAGTTCGGCAGCAGCGCCTCCTCGATAGGCGGACCGTCGTTGGAGATGCTCACGACTACGTTTTGCCCAAGCTGTCGGCCGGTGATGGTCAGCCGGCTTTTGGCATAGCGCAGTTGGTTTTCCATGATGTTGACAAAAGCGGTGCTGAGCTGCTCGCCGTCGCCTTCCACGATCAAGTCGGGGGGCACGTTCACTTGCCACTCTACTTGCGGATTGAGCACGGAGAGCCGTTGTCGCAGCAAATGCATCATCTCCGACAGGTCGACGCGTCCTACCTGCATTATTTGGGAGACGGATTCGATTTTGGTCAAATACAACAACTGGCCGACGACCTTTTCCAGCCGTTTGCTCTCTTCCATGATGATCGCCAGCCCTTTTTCCGCTTGCGGTCCCTGGAAGACGCCCTCGATCAAGCCTTGGGTATAGCCTTGAATGGCCATGATCGGCGTTTTCAGCTCATGGGAAATGTTTTGCACAAAATGGCGCTGTGATTCGTCGTATTCCTTCAACTGGTTTTTCATCGTATCAAATGAGCGGGCGAGCTGGCCGATCTCGTCGCCGCGATCCATCACGAGCGGAATGTCGAACTGGCGGCGGGCGATCTTTTTGCACAGCTCGTCCAGACTGCGCAGCGGCCTGCTCAAATATCCGCTGAACCAGACAGCGAGCAGCCAGCTAACGAGCAAAAGCAGGCTGAAAATCAGCAAAAACTGCCGGGTGAGGATCGCGTTGATCTGATTCAGCTCTTTTTCCTTGGAGAACAGCACCATGTAGTACGGAAAGCCGTGATAGTCCATGCGCTTGCTGACGAACAGGTAGTTTTCGTCGCCGCGACTCAACGTGCCGTGTTGCAGTTGGCCGTTCGGGTGCGCGGCAGCCTTGAGGAACAATTCCCGCGCTTCCTCATACGGAATCCGCCCGCTGCTGCTGCGGCTGCCTAGCTCTCGTCCGTTTTCGGCGTAGACGATCATGTCAAACGAGTATTCGTAGCGGGAAAGCAGCAATTGCAAAAAGTAAGGAGCCGCAGCCGGAACGGGCAAAAGCTCGTTGTGTTCATTGAAGGAAATATGCTCGGACAACGTGTAAAACTCGTCCTCCAGCAGCGCGTACGTGTTGGAGACGAGGTATTGTTTGACGGCCAGCGGATAGCCGATGCCAAGTCCAATGCCCAGTACACTCGTCAACAGCATGAACAAAATGAGAATTTGCCGGGAGAGCGGCAAGTTTTTCAGCCGAAATTTGCTCATACGCGCGTCATCCGGTAGCCGAAGCCATAGACCGTTTCGAGTGGAAACTTGGGCATTTTTTTGCGGATTCGCTTGACCAGGTCATCGACGGCACGGTCGGAGCCGATGTAATCCTCGCCCCAGATCGAGGTCAGGATTTGCTCGCGATTCAGCGCCAGTCCCTGGTTGTGCAAAAGGTAGACGATCAGCTCGAACTCTTTGGTCGTCAAATCAATCAGTTCGTCGCCTTCTTTTACTTGCCGTCCTTTTTCTGAGATCATATAAGGACCGACCGTTACCCAATCCTGGAAAGTCTGCGGCGACACGACGGCAACACCTGGCTTTTCATAGGTGCGCTGCAAAAGCTTTTTCGCGCGAATGACCAGCTCGCGAGGCAAAAACGGCTTGGCGAGATAGTCGTCGCTGCCCAACTCCAGACCGATGATTTTATCCACGTCCTGGTCGCGGGCCGAGATGAAAATGATCGGGACGTTCGATTTTTGGCGGATGAGCCGGAGCAGCTCGTAGCCGTCGATATCCGGCATCATGATGTCCAATATCCACAAATGGGGCTGAGTTTCTTCATCAAGCAGCGGCAGCACCTCGGTGCCGCTGGAAAATGCCTTGACCTGCAATCCGGCGCTTTGCAAGTACGATTGCAGCAATTCTAGCAGGTTGGTTTCATCGTCCACCAGATAGACAAGGTAGGGGGTGTTCATGGTTTTGCCCTCGCTTTGCATCTGTTTTCCATTATTATAGCATAGCCAAAAAACGAGATGTGTGGGAGGCGCGTAAGAGAATCGTGGAAAACGTGTGGAAGCAGGAATCCCCTCCGCTCTCGCGAAAAATGAAGAAGGGAAAAAACGGCACCGACAGATGGAAAGGAGCGATTTCATGAAACGACAGACGAAAACGTCACTCATGCTACTATCCTTGCTGCTATTTGTTACGGCTTGCGCCACGCAGCCGGTGGATACGCAGCCTACTCCGGCTCCAGAGCAGCCGACCGCTCCTACCGTGCAAACGCCGCCGGAGGCGAACCAACCGATCCAATACCCGTACACTGCCCCGTTGACAGGACTCGGCAGTCAGGAACGACTGGACAGCAAGCGCCCGATCATGGTCATGATTAACAACGCGCCGCCAGCGCGGCCGCAGACAGGGCTGAACAAGGCGGACATTATCTACGAAGTGCTGGCCGAGGGCGAGATGACTCGCTTTTTGACGATTTACCAAAGCCAGCAGCCGGACGTCATCGGGCCTGTTCGCAGCATTCGCCCGTATTTCATTCAGCTCGGCATCGGCTTTGACGCTGTGCTCGTCCATGCAGGCGGCAGCCAGGAAGCGCTGGAAACGCTGGCGCGGTCCGACTACAGCCATCTGGACGAAATCCCGAACGGCCGCTACTTCTGGAGGGAGAACTTCCGCAAAATGCCGCACAACCTCTACACCAAGCCAGAGCTGATCCAGCAGGCGATGGAGGACAAAGGCATGCGCTCAACCGCTGAAGTGCCTCACTTCACGTTCCTGCCCGCAGATGCAAAGATCAAGGAAGGCGAGCCGGCGACACAGGTGGATTTGACGTTTCACTCGTTGAACAAGGCTGCCTTTACATACGATGCCGAACAAAAGAAATACATGCGCTTCACGGCTGGCAAGCCGCATGTCGATCTGAGCGACAACAAGCAGCTTTCGACGACGAATTTGCTGGTCATCTCGGCCAAGCACCGCGTCCTCGACAGCGAGGGCCGCAGACAGGTCGATGTAGTCGGCCCGGGAGACGGTTATTTGTTCCAGCAGGGCAAAGCCCGCAAAATCAAGTGGAAGCGCAGCAACGGCGTCATTCGTGCCTACGAGGACGTTGCGCTGACGCAGGAGGCGCCGCTTTTGCCGGGAAATACATGGGTGGAAATCCTCCCGACTACCCCGGATCTGTCGCAATCGTTGAAGTTCCAGTAGGGATTGGGGCTTGCGGATGAAGGCGGTTTCTTCTAAGATTAATTGTAAGGCTTTAGTGCTTAAAAATTGTACAGCGAGAAACCGTCCGGAAGACGGAGACCATAATCGGGGTGACGAACATGCAACTGGAAAAACTGAAGGGGAAAGGGATTGAACAGCTTTTTGAAGCGATTCTGTCTCTGGAAACAATGGAAGAGTGCTATCAATTTTTTGACGATTTGTGCACGGTAAACGAAATGCAGTCGCTGGCGCAGCGGCTGGAAGTAGCGCGCATGCTTCGCAAAGGCTTTACCTACAACCAGATCGAAGCGGAGACCGGGGCCAGCACAGCCACCATCTCCCGCGTCAAACGCTGCCTGAACTACGGCAACGACGGATATCAGATGGCGCTGGAGCGCATTGGAAAATAGCTAGGAGGCAGGCAACGTTGATTGACTATCGCAGTTGGCGCCATACGTTTAAACTGGACCCGGACAAAACGATCGACGACGAGGCGCTGGAACTGATTTGCGAGTCCGGTACCGATGCGATTATTGTCGGCGGCACGTACGGCGTGACATTCGACAACACGCTCGATCTGATGTCCCGCATTCGCCGCTACGCGGTTCCGGCTGTGCTGGAGATTTCTTCGCTCGATGCGGTTGTGCCCGGATTTGATTCGTATTTGATCCCGCTCGTGCTGAATGCGGGTGATCCTGACTGGACGTTTACGCCGCACGTCACCGGGCTGAAAGCATATGGCGCCTATATTCACTGGGACGAGATCATTACGGAAGGGTATCTCATCGCCAATCCCGCAGCAGGAGTGGCCGAGCTGACGCGCGCGCGGCCGATCGCAGACGCCGCAGAAGCGAAGGCATACGCGCAAGTCGCGACCAAAATCTGCCGTTTGCCTGTCGTCTATTTGGAGTACAGCGGCACCTACGGCGATCCTGCTATCGTCAAGGCGTGCAAGGCAGGGGCCGACGAAGCCCACGTCTTTTACGGGGGCGGCATTCGCACTCCGCAGCAAGCGGCGGAAATGGCGGCGATTGCCGACACGGTAGTCGTGGGCAACGTGATTTATGACGACCTGCAAGCAGCTTTGGCGACAGTGGCTGCCGTGAAGGGTGAACAATAGCAGACAGAAGACGAGAGCCAGAATGATGGAAGGCTCTCTTTTTTTTGCGAAAGCATATATTTTGGAAGAAAATGGGTTGGGGCGCAGCCGCGTGACAGATCGTGCAGGCTGCTTTTTTGTTGCCTTGTTTAGCTGGAAGCGAGCAAGGTTCGGGTAGTCTGACATAAGAAAAAATGAGCAGCCGTGCATGATTAGCAGCAGGTGGACCGGTTCGTTTAATTTTGGAAACGGCGGGGAAACTAACCGAAAATCTGGTAAGGGGCAGAATATAGATGATATCCGATTTCAAGCGCTTCCTGATCGGAAGACCGATGAAAACAAACGAGCTTGCAGCAGAAAAATTAAGCAAAGTAAAAGCGTTAGCGGTCCTTTCATCTGATGCGCTATCTTCCGTAGCTTACGGAACCGAGCAGATTCTTCTCGTATTAATAACGGTGGGCGCTGCAGCGCTATGGTATTCCATCCCGATCTCGATTGCCGTTGTCGGCCTGTTAACTATCCTGATTTTGTCCTACCGCCAAACGATATTCGCTTATACGACAGGCGGCGGAGCATACATTGTGGCAAAGGACAATTTGGGAACCACGACAGGGCTGGTTGCAGGCGGTTCCTTGCTCGTGGATTACATTTTGACTGTGGCGGTGAGTACGTCCGCTTCCACAGACGCGATTACATCGGCATTTCCGGCTCTGCATGAACATCGCGTGCTGGTTGCCCTTCTGATGATTTTCATTGTCACGCTCTTGAATTTACGGGGCATCACGGAGTCGGCTACGATTTTAATGTACCCCGTGTATTTTTTTGTCGTAGCCATTCTCGCCTTAATCATTGGCGGCGTGTATCAATGGATAGCCGGGAACGTTCACACGCCATCTCCCGAATACGGCGCAGTTGTTCCAGGCATTACGTTATTCCTGCTTTTGCGGGCTTTTAGTTCAGGCTGCTCGGCATTGACAGGGGTAGAAGCTGTCTCCAACGCCATTCCGAATTTCAGGGAGCCAGCACCGAAAAACGCAGCTTTGACGCTTATCACCATGGGATTGATCCTTGGCATTATGTTCATGGGAATCAGCCTGCTGGCTTACGCGTACGGGATTGCGCCGAGTCCAAAGGAAACAGTAGTGTCGCAAATCGCTTCAACGGTTTTTGGGCGCGGAATCCTGTACTACTTCATTCAGGCTGTTACAGCGCTTATTTTGTTCCTTGCAGCCAATACGGCTTTTGCGGCCTTTCCTTTGCTTGCCTTTATGCTGTCGAAGGACAGATTCATGCCCAACATGTTTATGGTCCGGGGAGATCGTCTGGGGTTTTCGAACGGAATCATTTTTTTGGCGATTCTTTCAGGAATCTTAATTATTGCGTTTCAAGGAGAAACAGAAAATCTGATCCCGTTATACGCGCTTGGTGTGTTTATCCCGTTTACGCTGTCACAGGCAGGGATGATGAAGCGATGGATCACGAAAAAACCGCCAGGCTGGCTCACGCCTTTTCTGATTAATACGTTGGGCATGCTCACGACCTTGACGATTTGCCTGATCTTCTTGCTTACCAAGTTCACGCAGGTGTGGTCGATTTTTATTTTCCTGCCCATCGTCATTTTTATCTTCCGCAAAATTAACAGGCACTACAGAGATTTGGCCGATGAGCTGCGGCTGGATGTTGAAACCGATAAGCCGGAGCCAAAAGGCAGTGTCATTGTGATCCCGGTGGCGGGCATATCGCAGGTGGTAAAAAACACGATCAGTTATGCGCAATCATTGACGGACGACATCGTGGCTGTCTATGTAGGATTCAGTGATGAGGACATGAAAAAAATGGAGGAAAAATGGGCGCAGTGGAATCCGGGAGTGCGCTTGATTGTTTTGCGTTCGCACTACCGTAGTATCATCAGGCCGTTGTTTAAGTTTATTGACACGGTGGAATGGAAAAAGGCCGAAACCGACCATGTTACGGTCATGATTCCACAGTTTATTACAAAGCGCTGGTGGCATAACCTGCTGCATAACCAGACGAGTTTGCTGATTCGGGCGTATTTATTTGCCAGGCAGGATGTGAAAATCGCTACGGTGCCGTATCGGTTGAAGAAGTGAGGCGTTGCATTTTTGTTGCAGTTGTCCAAACACCTTCCGCACTAGAATGGCAGTCGCGATCAGCGTGAAACCTCCAACGAAAGGCTTAATTCGATTGTCGAAAAGAAACCGCCGAATTTGTACATTCTGGCGGTTTTTAGGCTGCTATCTTTATTTTTTTAATTCCTCTAGCAACTTTATGATTTTGTCGTTTTGTTTGGCTATGCTCCTTAAATTAAACGCAGCAGCTAACAGAAGAGTCACTATTTCAGGCATGTAGAAGACTTCCAAAATAGTCATCATCTTCATCTCAATAAGTAGGATATCGGGTATAGGTGAAACGAGCAATCCATCAAAAGAACGGATTGCTCATTTTTTCCAAATTCACTTCGAAGAGGAAGGGCCAGAAGGGTCAATACTGTTAAATGCAAGCCCTAGCAAGCTATCAGGCGCGCCCCCGCTCCTTGCTGCCCTTCAAAAGAGGCGTCACCCGCATATACGTGCATACGCGCCACACCCATTCCAGCGGCCCCATGCGAAAGACCGACAGCCACAGCATGCTGCACGCCATTTGCAGCGCGTAAATGCCGAGACAAATGAGCGTGGACTGCCAGTAGCTGAGCGTGCCGTACCAGCCAAACAAATAGCCGCCAGCCAAAATCAGCACCGTCTGTCCCACGTAGTTCGTCAGCGCCATCCGCCCGTAGCTGGTCAGCGGCGCCAGCGCCTTTTGCACGCTGCGGTGCTCCAACAGCCGGATCAGCGTCGTTGTGTAAAACGCCGACATGACAAAGCCTGTCGAGGTCAGGGCGATCGTGTAATACGTAAGCTCCAGCAGTTGTTGCTCCGAGATATCGTCCACGACGATCGTCTGGGCCGACATGAACGGATCGGATGGCAGGAATTGATACTGGGCGTACAAGCCGAGCAGCGTGAGCGCGAAGGCGATTCCTTGCACCTTTTTGATCGCGGGCAGGAAGCGGGGAATGTCCTGAAAAACCCCGAATTGCCCGACGGACAGGCCGAGAATGAACAGCGGCAGCACGAGAAACGGCTTCACGCCTGTGGCGCAAACCAGGATGGAGAGAATAAGACCGATTGCCAGATTTGTTTTAGCGCGCAGGCGGTAAAAAGGCATCAGCATAAAGCCGAAGATGGCGTAAATGAACAACGCTTCTCCCGGATGAAACATTTTGTGCACGAAGCCGAAGGCCAGAAGCGCAATCAATCGGCGAATGAACAGGGCGGTGCTGTTTGCGCCTTTTTCTTTTGCCCGGCTGACAAACAGATGGAAGCCGACGCCAAACAAAAACGAGAAAATCACGAAAAAGCGCGATTCCACGGCAAAGTTGAAAAACTGGAACAGCCAGGCGTCAACGCTGCCGGGAGCAGGTGTCTGCACGGAGAGAAGCGGCAATATGTTGACCAGGACGATGCCGAGCAGGGCGAACCCGCGCACGGTGTCCAATGTGTTGATCCGTTGGTTCCCGATGGGAGCAAAGGCTGACAAGCCGATCACTTCCTTTTTTCCATAGATGAATGTCCAAACAAAAACAGACACCTCTTCATCCTACCGCACAGGGAGGGGCGAGGAAAGAGAATTGGCTTACGACGCCCTTACAAAATCGGAAGGAGCCTTTTTCGCAACTAACGGGCCTGACGCGTCGTCTACATGTTATAAATCAGGAAAAAAGAGGAGGCGCGAGGATGAAGCCGATTGCGCGGGGAAGGTGGAGGCTCGCGGCAGGCATCGTCTATTACCGCGGGAAAAGACGGATTCAGTGGCTGGTGGGACGAACGAGATTCGCCCGCGAGAAAAAAAGCGAGCTGCTTTCGCATGTGCATTTTTCCCACCAGACGATATTGCTGCGGCGGTTGCAAAACGTCGAGATGTGGATGCAGCACAACAAAGTCATCAATTTGCGACTGGCGACAGCTCGCCTGGACAAAGTAATGCTGCGGCCGGGTGAAACCTTTTCCTATTGGAAGCTGATTGGCAAGCCGACAAAAGGAAAAGGCTACGTGGAGGGGATGCTGCTCTCGCACGGGCGCGTCACAGCCGGAATCGGCGGCGGGTTGTGTCAGCTCTCGAATTTGCTGTACTGGATGACGCTGCATACGCCCTTGACGGTCACCGAGCGCCACCGCCACAGCTACGACGTTTTTCCCGACGCCAACCGGACGCAGCCGTTCGGAAGCGGTGCGACCTGTTTTTACAACTACCTCGACTTGCAGATCGAAAACCGGACGAAGCAAACGTTCCAGCTTCACGTCTACCTGACCGACACGCATCTGGTCGGAGAGTGGCGCTCCGACATGCCCCCGACACGAACGTATGAGATTATCGAAAAAGAACACGCCATCACCCCGTCGATCTGGGGCGGCTACGAACGGAGCAATCAGCTTTACCGCAATGTGTATGCGCAGGACGGGACCTGGCTGGAACAGGAGTGGCTGACGGAGAATCGCGCCTATATGATGTACGAGCCGCTTTTGCCAAAAGGATGATCTTTCCTCGCCCGTTTACGAACTGGAACTCAAGTGCGATCTGTGCGAAAATAGGAACATATGCACTCGTCTAGGGAACGTGGAAAGGTGGACTTATACATATGGTTTTAGCAGAACGAATTACAGCAGGCTTGAACCCGCAGCAGCGGGAAGCCGTACTGACTACAGAAGGCCCTGTCCTGATTTTGGCCGGTGCGGGCAGCGGCAAGACCAAAGTGCTGACGCAGCGCATCGCGTACCTCATCAGCGTGAAACAGGTGGCGCCGTGGAGCATTCTCGCCATCACCTTCACCAACAAGGCGGCGCGGGAGATGCAAAACCGCGTGGCGGCGATCATTGGCGGCGCGGCGGCGCAGGATACGTGGCTGTCGACGTTTCACTCCCTGTGTGTGCGAATTTTGCGCAGAGACATTGACCGACTCGGCATCAGCCGCAGCTTTACGATTCTCGACGCGGGCGATCAGTTGTCGGTCGTCAAGCAATGCCTGAAGGAGCTAAACATTGATCCCAAGCAGTATGAGCCGCGCTCGATTTTGGCTGCCATCAGCGGAGCGAAAAACGAACTGACAGACCCGGACACTTTCGCCAGACTTGCCGGAGATCCGTTTGCGCAGGTCGCCGCGAAGGTGTACGAGGCGTACCAGAAAAAGCTGAAAAGCAACCAGTCGTTGGACTTCGACGACTTGATTATGACGACTGTTCGCCTGTTCAAAGAAGTGCCGGAAGTGCTCGAGTTTTACCAGAAAAAATTCCGCTACATTCACGTGGACGAGTACCAGGATACGAACCGGGCCCAGTACCTGTTGATCTCCATGCTCGCGGACAAATACCGCAACGTATGCTGCGTGGGGGACGCCGACCAAAGTATTTACAAATGGCGGGGCGCGGATATTTCCATCATCCTCAACTTTGAAAAAGACTATCCGGAAGCGAAGCTCATCAAGCTGGAGCAAAACTACCGCTCGACAAAAACGATTTTGCAGGCAGCCAACGAGGTGATCGCCAACAACAAGCTGCGCAAGGAAAAGAAGCTGTGGACGGAAAATCCGGGCGGCGACAAAATCATGTGTTTTCAGGGCGACTCCGAGCACGACGAGGCGTACTTCATCGTCGATACGATCCGCAAGCAACTGCCGCAGTACAAGCGCTACGACAAGTTTGCCGTCCTGTACCGGACAAACGCCCAGTCCCGTGTGGTGGAGGATGTGTTCATCAAGTCGAACATTCCGTACACGATCGTCGGCGGAACGAAGTTCTACGACCGCAAAGAGATCAAGGACATCCTGGCTTACCTGCGCCTCATTTCCAACCCGGACGACGACATCAGCCTGCAGCGCATCATCAACGTGCCCAAGCGCAATATCGGGGACACGACGGTTGAAAAGCTGCAAGCGTACGCCAATGCAAACGGCCAGTCGCTGTATCAGGCGATTCAGGAGGCCGCCTACATGGGGCTGCCGTCGCGCACGACGAATGCGATTTTGTCGTTTAACGACCTGATTACCAACCTGATGCAGATGACCGACTACTTGAGCGTGACCGAGTTGGTAGAGGAAGTGCTGAAGCGCTCCGGCTACCGCGAATCGCTCAAAGAGGATAAAACGATCGAAGCGCAGGCCAGACTGGAGAACATCGAGGAGTTTCTGTCTGTGACGCAGGAGTTTGAGCGCAAAAACGAAGACAAGAGCTTGCTCGCGTTTTTGACCGATCTGGCACTGGTCGCGGACATCGACTCGCTCGGAGAAGACGGGGAAAAAGAAGAGGTAGCGGAAAATGGGCAGGTTGTCCTGATGACGCTGCACAGCGCCAAAGGTTTGGAGTTTCCTGTCGTGTTCCTCGTCGGCCTGGAGGAAGGCGTGTTCCCGCACAGCCGTTCGTTGTTTGACGATGCCGAGATGGAGGAGGAGCGCCGCCTCGCGTATGTAGGCATTACCCGGGCAGAGGAGCGGCTGTACATGACGTGCGCACGGATGCGGACGCTGTTCGGCCGGACGAATGTGAGCGTGCCATCGCGCTTTTTGCAGGAAATCCCGCCAGAGCTGTTGGAAGGAAACCCTGCTGCTGCGGAGCGGAGCTTTGGCGGCAGTCGCGGCGGAGCATTCGGCCAGCGCGATCCGGGGGCGAGAGCGTTTGGCGCCACGACTTCGCAAGCAGGCGGCGGTGGCTTCGGCGCGACAAAGCCGGGCATGGCGCAGCGCTTTGCCGGAGGCTCTCAGGCAACGTTTTCCCGCCCAGGCATGCAGGCTGGCGACAAGCTACCCGGACACGGCCAGGGAGCCGGAGTGGATTGGAAAGTCGGGGACAGGGTGCAGCATGGCAAGTGGGGCACAGGCACTGTCGTCAAGGTCAAAGGCACGGGAGACGACATGGAGCTTGATATCGCGTTTCCAAGCCCGACAGGCATCAAGAAGCTGCTCGCGAAATTCGCACCGATACAGCGGACATAAGCAGAACTATCGCTAAAGTAAAGGATGAACGAGATGGATCGATTGACGGCGGAAACAAAAATCAAGGAATTGGCGAAACGAATTGAGCGGCATAATCGTCTTTACTACGAAGAAGATCGGCCTGAGATTACCGACCAGGAATACGATCAATTGATGCGGGAGCTTATCGAGCTGGAAACCCAGTTTCCAGAGCTGGCTTCCCCGGATTCTCCTACTCAGCGCGTTGGGGGGGAACCTTTGCCATTCTTTGAAAAGGTCGTGCACAAGACGCCGATGCTCAGCCTTGGCAACGCCTTTGGCGAAGCGGACATCAGAGATTTTGACCGCCGCGTCCGCCAGGCAGTGGGCAGCCAGGCCGTGCGTTACGTGGCAGAGCTGAAAATCGACGGGCTGGCCGTTTCCCTTCACTACGAAAACGGGGTGTTTGTCCGCGGAGCGACGCGCGGGGACGGAACGATCGGCGAGGATATTACGCAAAACCTGAAAACCATCCGCTCGATTCCGCTCAGGTTGACCAGGCCGCTGACATTGGAAGTGCGCGGCGAGGCATACATGCCAAAGGCTGCCTTTGAAAAGCTGAACCGGGAGCGGGAAGAACGCGGGGAACCGTTGTTTGCCAATCCGCGCAACTCGGCGGCAGGCTCGCTGCGCCAGCTCGATCCGAAAATTGCCGCCTCCCGTCAGCTCGACATCTTCATCTACGGCATCGGCGAGCTGCACGGCGAGACTGTCGAGTCCCACAGCGAGGGGCTGGACCTGCTCGAATCGCTCGGGTTCAAGGTGAATAAGGAGCGCCGCGTCTTCGAGGACGTCGGGGAACTGCTCGCTTTTATCGAAAGCTGGACGCAAAAACGCCCGAGCCTGCCTTACGAAATCGACGGCATGGTCATCAAGGTAGACAGCTACGCGCAGCAGGAAGAGCTGGGCTATACAGCCAAAAGCCCGCGCTGGGCCATCGCCTACAAGTTTCCTGCGGAGGAAGCGATCACGATTCTCGAAGGCATTGAGGTGTCGGTAGGACGAACCGGGAGCGTGACGCCAACGGCCCTCTTGAAGCCGGTCAGCCTGGCGGGCACGACGGTCAAGCGCGCTTCCTTGCACAACGAAGACATTATCCGGGAAAAAGGCTTGCTGATTGGCGACCACGTCGTCGTGAAAAAAGCGGGCGACATCATTCCCGAGATCATTGCGGTACTGCCGGAGCGCCGCACCGGGAACGAGACGCCGTTTGCCATGCCGACGCATTGTCCGGAGTGCGGCAGCGAGCTGGTGCGGCTGGAGGAAGAAGTCGCCCTGCGCTGCATCAATCCGATGTGTCCGGCGCTGATTCGCGAAGGCATGATTCACTTTGTGTCCCGCACAGCGATGAACATCGACGGACTGGGTGAAAAAGTGGTGGCGCAACTGTACCGCGACGGCATCATTCACAGCGTGGCAGACCTGTACTACCTGCACCAGCAGCGCGATGTGTTGCTCGGCATGGAGCGCATGGGCGAGAAGTCTGTAGACAACCTGCTGGCAGCGATTGAAGCGAGCAAGGAAAACTCGCTGGAGCGCGTGCTGTTCGGCCTTGGCATTCGCCTGGTCGGAGCCAAGGCAGCGCGTGTGCTGGCGGAGCATTTTGGCCATATGGACGCGATCATGCAAGCTTCCGAGGAAGAGCTGACGCAAATTAACGAGATCGGGCCGAAAATGGCAGCGAGTCTCATCAACTACTTCGCCCAGCCGCAGGCACAGGCCGTCATCGAGCGGCTGAAGGCGGCCGGTGTGAACATGGAGTACAAAGGCGTTCGCGTCGAAGCGGGGGCAGATTTGCCGTTTTCCGGCAAGACGATTGTACTCACGGGGACGCTGACGCAAATGTCCCGCCAGGAGGCAGAGGAAGCGATTGTCCGCCTGGGCGGCAAGGTGACGAGCAGCGTCAGCAAAAAGACCGATCTGGTCATTGCGGGAGAAAAAGCCGGCTCCAAGCTGGAAAAGGCCGAAAAACTGGGCGTAGCTGTCATGGACGAAGCCGGATTTTTGGAGATTCTCAAATAACAGCGCCGAAAGAGAAAACAGCGGCGACAGACGGATGAGCAAGGGAAGGGACGTGAAGAGCATGGGTAGCTTTAAGCGATGGGGAATAGGAGCAATGGCAGTGCTGCTCTTGGGCGGTTGCAGCGATGGCGGCGACGTACAGGAGAAGCCAGCTCCCTCTTCGGTTATGGCGGCTGCTCTGCAAGGTGACTTGACCTATCAGGACGTTTTGGAAAAGGGAGAGACGATTCATACGCTGGCGATGACGCCGGATGCTGCACATGTATGGGTGGGCACGCATGCGGGACTGTACAGCTCCACTGGCGGAGGCTTGTGGGGGCTGTTGTCGACGCAGTTGGAGCAGTTTGACACCGTCGGCTGGTTTGTGGACCCGGAAGATACCGCACACATTTATGTCGGTGGAAGCGAAGGGGTGCGACGCTCTGCGGACGGCGGGAAAAACTGGACCCCGGCGAGCAACGGATTGCCTGAGCCTGCTCAGATTCGCAGCTTTGCAGGTACGCGCCAGGGGGAAAAGGTTCGCTTGTTCGCCTTCGTGTCGGGCGAAGGCATCTACCAGTCGACAGACAAGGGAGGGTCGTGGACTCTCTGGCAGCCGATGGACCAGGAAGTATATGCCATGGATTTTGACCCGAACGAGAACCGTCTCTATGTAGCGGCACAATTCAGCTTGCTCTATAATGAAGAGGGGCAGTGGAAGACAGAGGAGATTCCGGAAGCAGAACAAATCTATTCTCTCTCCGTCAACAGGCGTACTGGCGTTCTCGCTGTCGCAACTGAAAAAGGCGTCTATGAAAAAATTGAGGGAGAGTGGCGTTTGCTCGATGCGCGCTCACCGGAAAAGCTGATCGTCATCGCCTCGGGCGACGGCGATACAAAATGGGTGGGAATCGGCGAATCGGCGCTGATCTACAAGCTCAGCGACAATCGCTGGACCAAATGGAATTAGTCCCATTTTTTCAAGACAAAAGGAGTAGCGTATGAAAGCGAAGTTTTTGACAGGATGCAGGTACGCAGCCGCGATTGTGCTCGCGATTGCAACCGCTGGCTGCTCGTTGCTGCCAGGGGGCAAGGATCAAGCGCCCGAGCCTACCGCGCCATCCTTGTCTGAAGTAGTGGAAGTGTCCGAGGATTACTACGGCAGCATCACGCCGTACAAGCCGAATTTGACGCGCGGCATGCTCAGCAGCACGAGATACCGGATTGATTTCAGCCACCTGGAGCTGGGCTTGATGGAGTTTGCCCGCGATACGTTCCCGACCTCCGAGTATTATTTCCAGGAAGGTCAAGTGGTGAAAAAAGAACAGGTAGCCCAATGGATTGCCCAGGAAAAGGCGAGCGGAACGAACGGGCAGCAGAAAAACGGCATTCTGGTGCACGTACTGGAGCATGACTACCTGAACAAAAAAGACAAACAGCTCGCCGGGATGGTGCTGGGCTTGTCTGTTTCGCCGAACTATCAGGATGCAACGGGCAAGGAAATGGTCTACACCCGGCAGGAGCTGCAAGCAAAAGGCCAGCAACTTGCCGCCACCATCGTTTCGACGTTGCGGGTGAGCACGCCGAACGTGCCGATGCTGATTTTGCTGTATCAGGTCCCAGAGGCAAATTCTTCGCTCGTGCCGGGCCATTTCATCATGTCCGGCACAGTGGCGGCCAACGATTCGGCCGTTTCGAAGTGGCAGCCGATCGACGAGGAGTTTTTCCTCTTCCCGAGCGCGGACGTCGAGAAAAAATACGCCCAGCAGTCGTTGCAGTACGACAAGCTGATGCGGCAAGCGCAGGCTTACTTCGGGGAGTACGTCGGCATGACAGGCGTGGGACGCTTTATGGATGGCAGGCTGACCGAGCTGACGATCACGGCAACAGCGGAGTACGACTCGCGGACAGAGGTTCTGCAGTTTACCCAGTATGCCGCCGGAAGCATCAACCAACTGTTCGACAAAAGTGTTCACGTCAACCTGTACGTCCAGTCGATGAACAAACCGCTGGCGATTTATATTCGCCCGACATCCGGCGAACCGTACATGCATCTTTATCGTCAATAAACGGACAGAAGCCCGATTTGCACCAGCCAAGGTGTGAATCGGGCTTTTTGTGCAGTGAATGAACAAAAGTGTATATCATTGAGCAGTTTATAAACATAAGTGTCAGATTTCGTTTTTTGAACTTGGCTGTTGTTTTTCGCGAAAAATGCAAACACTATCGTGGTCGAGCAACTCAGTATTAGTTGGTATGATCCTTGCATATATTTTATGAGTGATCTCAGGAAGAAATCGATAAGGAGGCGTCACCGAATGCAAGTTGAATTCAAAAACGAGGCGTTTACCAATTTTAGCCTGCCGGAAAATAAAAAGGCATTTGAAGAAGCACTCGCCAAAGTAGAAAGCGAGCTTGGCCGCGAGTACCCTCTCATCATTGGTGGAGAGCGCATTACAACCGAGAAAAAATCCCGCTCCATCAACCCTTCCAACAAAGAACAAGTAGTGGGCGTCGTTTCCCAAGCAGACCAGGCGCTGGCTGAAAAAGCAATCCAGACAGCAGCGAGCACTTTCGAAACATGGAAAAAGGTACCTGCACAGGCGCGCTCCCGTTATCTCTATAAAGCAGCAGCGATTCTGCGCCGCCGCAAGCATGAATTTTCCGCTTGGCTCGTAAAAGAAGCAGGAAAAAGCTGGCCAGAAGCGGACGCTGACACAGCAGAAGCAATCGACTTCATGGAATACTACGGCCGTCAAATGGATAAGCTGTCCCAGCGCCATGACCTGCCGCGCATTCCGGATGAAGACAACGAGCTGTACTACATCCCGCTCGGCGTAGGCGTAGTAATCCCGCCATGGAACTTCCCTCTGGCAATCATGGTCGGTATGACAACAGCAGCTCTCGTAGCGGGTAACACCGTTGTGCTGAAGCCTGCTTCCACTACACCAGTAATCGCAGCGAAATTCATGGAAATTCTCGAAGACGCTGGCGTACCAGCAGGCGTAGTAAACTTCGTGCCAGGTTCCGGCAGCGAAATCGGCGACTTCCTCGTAGAACATACGCTGACTCGCTTCATCAGCTTCACAGGCTCCCGTGACGTAGGTCTGCGCATCAACGAGCTGGCTGCGAAACATCGCCCAGGCCAAAAATGGATGAAGCGCCTGGTAGCAGAAATGGGCGGGAAAGACTCCATCGTGGTTGACAGCGATTGCGACATCGAGTTGGCTGCACAATCCATCGTTGCTTCCGCATTCGGCTTCTCCGGTCAAAAATGTTCCGCTTGCTCCCGTGCGATCGTTCACCAAGACGTGTACGATCAAGTGCTGGACCGCGTAGTCGAGCTGACCAACCAACTGACTGTAGGCGACGTAAGATCCAACGAGTTCTACACAGGTCCGGTTGTCGATGAAAAAGCTTACAACAAAATCCTCGAATACATCGAGATCGGTAAAACAGAAGGCAAACTGGTTGCAGGTGGCGAAAAAGGCCCAGAAACCGGCTACTTCATCAAGCCAACCGTATTTGCTGACGTAGATCCGCAAGCTCGCATCATGCAGGAAGAAATCTTTGGTCCAGTCGTAGCGTTCTGCAAAGCCAACGATTTTGACCATGCACTGGAAATCGCAAACAACACTGAGTACGGCTTGACTGGCGCTGTTATCAGCCGCAACCGTGCACACCTGGAGCGCGCTCGCGAAGAGTTCCACGTGGGCAACCTGTACTTCAACCGCAAGTGCACAGGCGCACTGGTTGGCGTGCATCCGTTCGGCGGCTTCAACATGTCCGGTACGGACTCCAAAGCGGGCGGACCAGACTACCTGCTCCTGTTCACTCAAGCAAAAATGGTTTCCGAAAAAATGTAAGAAAACGCACGACAAAGCTGCCTCCAAACGGGGGCGGCTTTTTTGCGCTCCTTTTGTCCACACTAATGGGTAAGAAAATGATGTGCGGGCAGGTGAGGGTAGCTGTTTACTTACATTGCTTCAGGACTCTCGACGTTTTTTCTCGTCTACTTGCTGATGCCGTTAGCGTACCGTCTGGCCTGGAAAACGAAGCTGCTGGACATGCCCAGAGGAAGAAAAGGACACAGCAGACCGATGCCTTTGTCCGGCGGGCTGGCGATGTTTGTCGGGCTGCTGTTGGTGACAACTTTTTTTGCAGGGGCGCAAAAAACGGTGGCAGTTTTGGCAGTCGGCGGTTTGCTGCTGGTGGTGATCGGCTGGGTGGACGACACCTTCAAAGCCCGGCAAAAAGATTTTCCGGCATTCCCAAAGCTGCTGGTGCAACTGGTGGTGGCCGTTCTCGCTTTTCTTTTGGATATCCGGTTTCGCGGCATCAGCTTGACGTGGCTCGGGGCGGAGGAAGGCGCGTACGTATCGTTTCCGTTGCTCGTTTCGTTGCTGGCGACGGTGCTGTGGATTGTCGGACTTATCAACATGGTGAATTTTTTGGATGGAGTGGACGGGCTGGCGGCTGGGGCGACATCGTTTTCCGCGATCACCTTGTTTTTTCTGTCCATGGCCCGGGGCCAGGAGGTGACCGCTCTGCTTGCGGTGGCGCTGGCAGGTGCTGCGCTTGCGTTTTTGCGCTTTAATTTTTATCCCGCAAAAATTTTCATGGGGGATGCCGGGTCGATGTTTCTGGGGTTTGCGCTCGGGGTAATCTCGTTAGAGGGCACAATGAAAGGGGCGACGCTCATTTCGTTGGTCGTGACGGTGCTGGCGCTGGGCTTGCCCGTCGTGGACACGATACAGGTGATGATTAGTCGGCTGTTGGCCGGATCACCCATGTACCAGGCAGATCGCAGGCACGTTCACCATCGGCTGATGTCGTTCGGGCTGTCGGCCAAGCAGACAGTCGTCGTCCTGTACTTGGTGAGCTTGCTGTTTTCCGTCCTGTCTGTGTTCCTGTTTTTATACGGGTGAGATCGTTATTGCCTTAACGTGGTGAAGCCATTGACAAAAGAGCGGCCGCCAAATGAGTTGGCGCAGCCGAAATCTATCCATAGAACGGCGAACGGCTCAGTTTTGAGCGGGATCGAAGAAAAAGAACTGGTTGCGTCCCGTCGCTTTCGCTTTGTACAGAGCCTTGTCCGCATTGCTCAACAACTGGTCCGCCTCGCTTGCGGAAACAGGGTAAAGCGCGATGCCGATGCTGGACGTAAATGAAAAAGTCTGGCCCTGAAAGCTCCACGGTTGCTGCAGCGAATGCAAAATCCGGGTCGCGACTTTTTCCGCCTGACGCTCGTTCTGGATGCCAGTGAGAATGACGACGAACTCGTCTCCCCCCAGACGCGCGACCGTATCCTGTTCGCGGACACAAGCCTGGAGGCGCTGGGCGAGCATTTGCAAAAAAACGTCGCCGGCGTCATGGCCCCAAGTATCGTTTATTTGCTTGAAATGGTCGCAATCGAGATAGAGGGCCGCGACCATTTCGCCGGACGCTTTAGCCTTTTCCAAAGCTTGCTGGAGATTGGCGTAAAGCAGGCGTCTGTTCGGCAAGCCTGTGAGCACATCGTGGTAGGCCATGTATTCGAGCTGCCTTTCCAGCTTTTTGCGCTCGGTAATGTCCCGGGTCACGGAAAAAACATGGGTGCAAACCCCTTCACAGTTGAAGACGGGAGAGAGGATCGACTCTCCGATCATGTTGCCGTTTGTCGTGAAGTGAGTGGGGCTTGCGTCTTCCACCGTCTGTCTGTACATGCTGTTGAGCAGGTCTGCTTTTTCCGGCGGATACACTTCCTCAATCAGCTTTCCGTAAGTGTCCTCAGTAAGACCTGCTCCTTTCATAGCGGCAGGATTCATCAGGACATACCGGAACTGGTAGGCCCCGTCGGCGTTTTTTTCCACAGCCATAAGGAAAAACATGTCCGACATGTGATGAAATAAGCTGGTCAAGATGTCGCCGTGCTGACTGATGAGAGTTGTGATATCAAGCTTCGCCATATCTGTAGTCTCCTGATTGTAGGCTTGTCCCATTATTATAGTATAGCAAGTCCGGGCAAGAAAATGATGAGACGTTGGTAATAGTGCAGGGTTTACTGGCTGTAAGTGGAGGTGGTAAAGTAAGGGTATTCGCTACTTGCTGTCTAATCGAAAACGATTAAGGAGTTCCACTTATGCGCAAAAAGCTGCTGCCAGGTCTGATTCATCGACTGCCGCAAAACGCAATGTCACGGACCATGGGCAAAATTACCGCTTCTCGCTTCAGTCGATTAGCGATCCAACACTACATCCGTCACTATAAAATTGATGCCTCCATCATAGAAAAGCCGGTAACGGAATACCGGACGCTCAAGGAATTTTTTACGCGCCGTCTGAAGCCGGGAGCAAGGCCGATCGCTCCCGGCAACGACGTTATCGTCAGCCCGGTAGACGGGACCGTCTCCCAGCTCGGCGACATATGCGAGGGCACGCTGATTCAGGCAAAAGGCAAGGAGTTCAGCGTGACAGAGCTGCTGGGCGGCTCCGAAGAAGAAGCAAAGCGCTACTACGGCGGAAAGTTCATCACGATCTACTTGAGCCCGCGCGACTATCACCGCATCCATATGCCGGTGGCAGGCGAGCTGGTGCGCTACAGCTATTTGCCGGGCCGTCTCTATCCGGTGAACCGGCTCGGGATTGAAAATGTGGACAGACTGTTTGCCCGCAACGAACGGCTTGTCACCTACATCGAGTCGGATGGCCTGGGCGAGATCGCACTGGTAAAAGTCGGCGCCCTGTTCGTCGGCAGCGTCAAAGTCGTGTACAATACCGCCACGACCAATATCAAGCACGGCCGGCAAACAGACGAGCCGATCGAAGGCAAGCCGCACTACGCAAAGGGCGACGAGCTCGGCTGGTTCGAGTTTGGCTCGACCGTCATCCTGCTCCTGGAATCTTCGCAGCTAACATGGGCGGCAGGCGTGGAAAAAGGGAAGTCGCTGCTCATGGGGCAGTTGCTGGCGACGTTGCAAAAGGAACAAGCATAGCGGCTTGTTGCCTGAAAAATAGAAGCCGAATGAAAAAGGAGTCCGCTTTTGGAGAAAAGGGACTCCTTTTTGCTATATATAGATGTTCCGCTGATTGCAGACAAAAAGCTGATTTTAACACTGGGACCGCGTCCCGCCTACTGTCTCGCCTGTATAGGCATCTATGATATGTGTCCCGCTCTCGCAGTTGGTTTCGCGAATGTAACGGATATAATACTGCCCGTTTGCGTATGTGACAGAGGTGATTTTTACCGGGCCAAGAGCGGGGTTTTTGCTCAAAATGGCGGTCAGTACTTGCGTGGCTTCCTCCGGGGTAAGCATTTGCTGCCGGGGGACTGAAAGCAGCAGGTTGGACATGGGAAGCGCATGATGCGTAGAAAGGATGGCAGCCAGCAGCAGCACGATCATTGAGTTCAAGGGCATCCTCCTTATTTTTAGAAATATCCATTTTTTAGGTGCTTGTCTTTCATTATACGCTTCACGCGGTACCGTTCCAAGTCAAGACATTGCCAGGACGATGCCCGGCTCCGAGACATGCCAGGCCGCATGCCAGAGCTGGAGCGATCGGATTCGCTCTTGTTTTCGAAACAGCTTCGCCTCTCAAATCATCCAGCCAATCATTTTTACTCGAAAAAATTTTGTTTCTATGCTGCCGAATCCGCGCGAAAATTGACTGAACCTGCTGTTTTCAAGTAAGATCAAAGTTATGTGATACGATTCGGAGGTGGAAGAGATGAGTGCCATCACTCGCAAAGAAGTAGAGCATGTAGCCAATCTGGCCCGTTTGCAACTGACGGAGGACGAGGCTTTGCAATACACAAAGGACCTGAACGCCATTCTGGAGTTTGCCGCGAAGCTGAACGAGCTCGATACGTCCAACATTGAGCCGACCAGCCACGCGACCGATGTGAAAAACGTGATGCGCGAAGACGTGAACAGACCGTCGCTGCCGCGCGAAGAAGTGCTGAAAAACGCACCGGATCACGAAGACGGGCAATTCAAGGTACCGGCTGTATTCGAATAATCTGTCAGGAGAACGAGAAAGGAGGAACCCACTGTGTCGCTGTTTGACAAGCGATTGTCGGAAATACATAGCGCCTTGCGCGCAAAAGAGCTTTCGGTCACAGACCTGGTGCAGGCTTCCATCGCAAGCATCAAGGAGCACGATGAAAAAATCAAGTCCGTCCTGCACGTGGATGAGGAGGGAGCGCTCGCCCATGCTCGCCAGTTGGACGAGCGTCTGGTTAAGGAGAACGGGGAGCTTGGCCTTCTCTTCGGTCTGCCGGCGGGGCTCAAGGACAACCTGATTACAAAAGACGTACGGACGACCTGCGCCAGCAAATTTTTGGCGAACTACGATCCTGTCCATGACGGAACTGCTTCGAAAAAGGTGAAGGAAGCGGACGCCGTGATCGTGGCGAAGCTGAACATGGACGAGTTCGCCATGGGCGGCTCCAATGAAAACTCCGGTTTCTTCCCGGCCAAAAACCCGTGGAACACCGATTACGTGCCAGGCGGCTCGTCCGGCGGTTCTGCCGCAGCGATGGCTGCCCGTCACTTCTATTTCACGCTCGGCTCGGATACGGGCGGCTCCATTCGCCAGCCTGCCGCTTTTTGCGGTGTCGTCGGTCTGAAGCCTACGTACGGCCGCGTGTCCCGCTTCGGTCTGGTGGCTTTCGCTTCTTCTCTCGACCAGATCGGACCTGTGACCAAGAGCGTAGAAGACGCAGCATACGTGCTGCAAGCGATTGCCGGACATGACGAGTTCGACTCCACCTCTGCCAATGTGGAAGTGCCGGATTACCTCTCCGCGCTCACTGGCGATGTCAAAGGTCTGCGCATTGGAGTGCCAAAAGAGCTGATCGGCGAAGGCATTGATGCCGAGGTGCGCGAGGCTGTGCTCGCCGCCTTGAAGCAGCTTGAGAGCATGGGCGCAACTTGGAGCGAAGTCTCCATGCCGCATACCGAATACGCGGTTCCCGCCTACTACCTGCTGTCTTCCTCGGAAGCATCGTCCAACCTGGCCCGCTTCGACGGCGTGCGCTACGGCGTGCGCGCAGACAATGCGTCCAACTTGATCGAGCTGTACAAGGAATCGCGCAGCCAAGGCTTCGGACCGGAAGTGAAACGCCGGATCATGCTCGGAACCTATGCGCTTTCGTCCGGCTACTACGACGCCTACTACAAAAAAGCGCAGCAGGTGCGCACGCTGATTATCCAGGACTTCAACAACATTTTCGCCGACTTCGATGTCATTTTGCATCCGACTACGCCGTCGACCGCGTTCAAGATCGGCGAAAACGTCAACGATCCGGTCAAAATGTATCTGGAAGATATTTGCACCGTGCCTGTCAACCTGGCAGGGCTGCCAGCGATCAGCGTACCGTGCGGCTTCGCCCAAAACGGTTTGCCGATCGGCTTGCAGATCGTCGGGCGCGCGTTTGACGAATCCACCGTATTGCGCGTAGCACATGCCTACGAGCAGGCAACAGGCTACAGCAAGCGCAAGCCGGAATGGGTGAGGGGGTAAGAGGCATGAGCAAGTACGAAACCGTCATCGGCCTGGAGGTCCACGCCGAGCTTTCGACCAAGA
This sequence comes from Brevibacillus agri, assembly GCF_004117055.1. Lineage (NCBI taxonomy): Bacteria > Bacillati > Bacillota > Bacilli > Caryophanales > Paenibacillaceae > Brevibacillus > Brevibacillus agri. Next base: position 5,166,624 of record NZ_CP026363.1, on the reverse strand, counting down.
GCAAAATTTTCTGCGGCTGCCCGACTGAGTTCGGCGCGCCACCGAATACACATACATGCCCGATTTGTCTGGGACATCCGGGCGTGCTTCCCGTAACGAACAAGCAAGCGGTAGAGTTTGCGATGAAAGCAGCGCTCGCGCTCAACTGCGAGATTTCCCGCGAGACGAAATTCGACCGCAAAAACTACTTTTACCCGGATTCGCCAAAAGCGTACCAAATCTCCCAGTACGACCAGCCGATCGGCTACAACGGCTGGATCGACATTGAGGTCAACGGGGAGACGAAGCGCATCGGGATCACCCGCCTCCACCTGGAGGAAGACGCGGGCAAGCTGACGCACAGCGACTTCGGTGGAGAATCGCTCGTAGACTTCAACCGCGTGGGCGTACCGCTCATCGAGATCGTGTCCGAGCCGGACATCCGCTCGCCGGAAGAAGCACGCGCCTATCTGGAAAAGCTGAAAGCGATCATCCAGTACACCGAAGTATCCGACGTGCGCATGGAGCAAGGCTCGCTGCGCTGCGATGCCAACGTGTCGATTCGTCCATATGGGCAAAAAGAGTTCGGCACCAAGACCGAGCTGAAAAATATGAACTCTTTCCGCAACGTGCAAATGGGGCTGGAATACGAAGTTCAGCGCCAGACAGAGGTGTTGAACTCCGGCGGTACGATCGTGCAGGAAACCCGCCGCTGGGATGAGGCGAACAAAAAGACGGTCAGCATGCGCTCCAAAGAAGAGGCGCACGACTATCGGTACTTCCCGGACCCTGACCTGGTGCGTATGCAAATCTCCGAAGAGTGGATTGAAGCGGTCCGCGCCACGATTCCGGAGCTGCCGGATGCCCGCAAGGCTCGCTACGTCAACGAGTTCGGCCTGTCGCAGGCAGATGCGGAGGTCATCACCATTTCCAAGGAAACGGCGGATTTCTTCGACGAAACCGTCAAGACAGGCGCAGATGCGAAAGCAGTCGCCAACTGGCTGATGGTAGACCTGCTCGCCCATCTGAACGCCAACAACCTGACGTTTGCCGATGTGAAAATGACGCCGCAGGGCTTGGGTGACATGATTAAGCTGATCGCAGACGGCACGATCTCCTCGAAAATCGCCAAAACCGTCTTCAAGGAGATGGTGGAGACCGGAAAAGATCCGAAGAAGATCGTCGAGGAAAAAGGACTGGTGCAAATCAGCGACGAGGGCGCCCTGCGCCAAATCGTCATCGACGCCGTCAATGCCAACCCGCAGGCAGTAGCGGACTACAAGGCCGGAAACGAAAAAGCAGCCGCTTTCTTCGTCGGCCAGGTCATGAAGCAAACCAAAGGCAAAGCAAACCCGCCGTTGGTGAACAAGCTGATTCAGGAAGTATTGAGCAGCCTGTAAGGCACAACAACAAGCAGCACTTTCCGACCAGGGAAAGTGCTGTTTCTTTTGGCAAGAGAGAGGCACAAAGCAGAAGAGGGGGACATGGCGAGGAACGGCATTGGCAGCAAGTGCCAATGGCTTTGAAGCGGTTTGACGCGCATCTAGTTGGCGGCGAGAGCAGTTTGCAGTTTTTTCAGCAAGGAGACAGCCTGAATTTCGTTTTGCTCGATGGCCTGCAAAAGCTGTACAGCTTTTTTGCCTGGCTCGTCTGCATTTGGTTCGCCGCCAGCCGGGAAAGGAAACAGTCTGGTCAGCTTGCCGAAGTCGTCCGCGATAGCGGCGTAAAGCGCGGCTGCTTCCTTGAGCAGCGGGCGCGCTTCATCCAGCGAAGGGTCAGTCCACGTGTCGGCGATTTCCGTAAAGAACCGGTAGGCGTTGCAGCGGGCGTCGTGTGCGACCGCTGTGGTGTAGGCGTTTCCGTTTGGCTCGATGGTTCCTTTGGCAAAAGCCGCCTGCCAGGCAGGATAGGCAGCCAGGCCGTAGATGAAGTTGGCGTTTTGCCCTTCCTGGCCGCGGTAATGCGCCAGGGCTGAATCCAGAGCGTTAGCCAGCATCGTGCGCTGGTCGATGGGGAGCGTCTCTTCGATGGCGAGTACAAACAGCTCTGCCACCAGTCCGCGCCCCAGATGCTCATACGGCACCGTGCCGTCGTTACCGCAGTTGTCTCCGGCGTGCAGCAGCTTGGCTTCATCCTCGTAACCGTAGATCAGGCCAAATTCAGGCATGAACAAGTCCCAGGCGAGCACCGGATTTCCTTTGTCAACCGCGTGGTGAATCAGCTCCAGTGCCTGAGGCAGCAGGGCAGGAAGCTGCCGCTTTTCGCGCGCGGCAGGGCTGAGCAGCGCGGGATCGACCTGGTTCGCATTCGGGCCAGGCGTGCCGTCCAACTGCTCCTGGCAGACGGAACGAGGCTTGAAGCCCATGTTCCGCAAGCCTTGCTCCAGAACGGGCTGGAAGTAAAACATGGTTGGCCCCGCAATATGAATGCTCTCTGGAACGATCGTCAGGCGGAAGGCGTGCCCGCTCAAACCGAGAACCAGCGGCAGGGACAGCTTTCGTTCCGTACACTCGACTAATCCGTGCAACGCTGCCCCGCATGTAATCCATGTTTTCAGCTTCATGGCTTCCGGCTTTTTCAAAACGACTTTTTTCATAATTCCCGCATCCTTTCGCATTTGCACATAGTGGTCAACAACGAGGCGAATTTTTTCCTGCACGAGCTTTTTGCGTGAGCGAGACAGCACCTGGTACACATTTGCCTGGGTCATCTCGAACATGCGCGCAATCTCGTGAGGGGCCAGATGGTCAAAAAAGTGAGATTCGACGATCCGCCGTTCGCGCGGGCTGAGGCAGTGCAGCAAGCTTTTGATCGTCGTAAACAGCTCGCGGCGCATCAAGACCTCCTCGGGGTTGCCGTTGCTCTCGGCTGCGGTCGACCAGCTACGGCCAAGCCTGTGCAAAATGCTGTCGAGATCCTCCCAGTCGGTCGGCTCTGCCTCACCCGTTTGCCTGGTTAGCCCGGAAAAGACCTGCTCCCGTGCTTGCGGTCCCTTTTTCAGACGCGTGTACGCCTGATTGCGCACAATCCGGTGCAGCCAGGGCAGGAAGCGGCGGCTGTCGACCAGCGTACCCAGGTGGAGGAAGGCGCGAATGAGCGCGTCCTGGACGATGTCTTCCGCGAGATAGGCTTCCTGGGTGTACGAACGGGCGTAGCCGTACACTTTGGAGCGGTGGCGTCTGACCAGCTCGCCAAACGCCTCCTGATCTCCGGCTTTTGCCCGTTCTACCAAAGTCTCGTCCTGCTCCTCTTCTCTTTGACTGGCAGGCTTGATAACCAAATGATCCATTGCCAAAACTCCTCGTTGTTAGTTGACTTACTGCATAGACTACCGGGCGCAGGATTTTCTGACAGATGCGTAAAAACTTTTTGTAAAAAATTTATTTGCAAGCGGCGGACATAGACTCCGGCCTGATTTGCTGCGGGTTGGCCGGATTTGTAAGAAATTCCACTCTACCCTATAATGAACATACACGAACAAAAAGGGGGAAGGAAAGTACATGAAGCTGATTTCTGTCACAGGAGAGAGTGTAGCGCCGGGCAAGGGCGGCTCGCCATCCGATACATTTGACCGTTCGATTGCGACGTGGGAAGACAATGGGCAGCAAAAAACGGTGACCGTGACCTACTGTCGCTACTTCGGCAAAGTGTTGGCCGAGCGGGGCATCTACGACCAGGAGGCGGAAGGGATTCCGGTCACGCATCTGGTCGCTCCGCTGTTTGAAGAAAAGTACCCCGGGCAAAAAGAAACGCGTCACTACATTAACGATACGGAAAGCTTTGTGGCCCTGTTTGAAGGCTTTTCCCTGCCCAAATGGAAGGAACGCTACGCGAGTGCCCTGACCTCGACATGAGGAGAGCGCAGCTATAGCGCCCGTGTGTAAAAGTCAAAAGATTCTGAGCCAGCATCAGACACATAGCTCAAACTTTGCGGAGGGCATGCTAAGGACAACCATTTACTGGAGATGATTAGCATGCTTTCTGTATGGATGACGCTTCTGCTCATGGCTTCCGCCAGCCCGGCAGGCTCGCTTGGCGCAGCATCGCCGCAGGCCACTGTGATCGCTTCGCCTGCGGCGGTTCAGGAGTTCGACGCTTTTTTGCAAGATTGGAGGGGCGGGCTTGCGCTTGCTTCGCTGCGCCATCCGCTGTTTGACCTGACAAGGGTATCCGGCGGCGTCAGCGGAGCTGTGAATACGATCGTGTTTTCCGGGGAGGCGCACGGTGCCGCAGGGGAAATCTCGCTCGTGTTTTATTCGCTGGACGGAGACAGGATATACTCTCCGCCGGGCACAGTGACTGTCGCGCGCGTCGATGACAGGCACAGGCAGTTCCACGTGGCGGCGGCGATACCGCGAGTGCTGCAAGGCCGCACAGGGGTTGTACAGGTGACGTTTTCCGGGGAGAAAAGAGCTTCCTATTTGCTGAAAGTCCGATTTTGACGGCGGGACGCCAGGCGTCATCTGCTGTGGGGCGGCTGGCCGTTCGGTTCGAAGGGAGAAGGAGAGGAGGGCTGCTGTTGATTGAGGTAAAAGCAGTCAGCAAACAGTTCGGGACGATCACAGCGGTCCGCGATTTGACGTTTCGCGTGGAAGAGGGCGAGGTGTACGGCCTGTTGGGCGAAAACGGCGCCGGGAAGACGACGACGATGCGCATGATGGCGACGATTCTCGCGCCGACTGCGGGAGACATCGAGATCAGCGGATTTTCGGTGCGGCACGAGCCTTTGGAGGTGCGGCGCAGAATCGGCATCCTGTTTGGCGGGGAAGTCGGCTTGTACAGTCGGCTGACAGCCAGGGAAAACATCGCCTACTTCGGTAGCCTCTATGGCTTGCCGCCGTCGCGGGTGCAGGAGCGGATCGACAGCCTGAGCCGCATTTTGGAGATGGAGCCGTTTATCGACAGGCGCGTCGGCGCTTTTTCCCGGGGAATGAAGCAAAAAGTGGCAATCGCCCGCACGCTTGTCCACGATCCTGACGTCATTTTGCTGGATGAGCCGACGACAGGGCTCGACGTGACGGCTGCTACCATTTTTCGCCGGATGGTGACAAGGCTGCAGGAGGAAGGCAAGACGATCCTGTTTTCCAGCCACAACATGGGCGAAATCAACAAGCTGTGCAAGCGGGTGGCTCTGATCCACAAAGGCCGGCTGCGCTTTTCCGGGGGATTGGACGCCTTGCGCAAGCAGTTTGGGACTGACGATCTGGACGACATCTTCATGGCGGTTGTGGAAGGGGGCGAGCACTGATGGACTGGCAAATCATCTGGACCGTTTTCAAAAAGGAGCTGCTCGACCTGTTTCGCGACCGGAAGGCGTGGCTGGGGACGTTTCTCGTGCCCTTGGTGATTATCCCGTTTGTGTTTTTTTTATTGGGCAACTCCTACAGCAACGTGGAAAAGGAAGCGCGGGAATACGTGCCGCTGGCTGTTCACGGCTCCTCCAAGCTGATTAAGTCCCTGCAAGAAAACCAAGGGGTCAAAATTCTTCAGCCGCCTGATCCCGAGCAAGCGCTGCAGGCGGGGCAACTGCGCGCGATCATTACGATCCCGGAATCGTTTGACGAGCAGATTCAGGCGGGGAAAACGGCCACACTGCACGTCGCTTTTGACTCGACCAATTCCAAGTCAGTCTACGCCCGCGATCTGATCGAGCGGACCGTAGAGGCGTACAGCAAGGAGATTGTGGCGAAGCGGCTCAAGCAGGCAGGCTTGTCCGAGCAGACGATTCAGCCGATCGCGCCTGACTTTCAAAACGTAGCGTCGGAAGAAAGGCAGTCGGGCGGGATGCTCGCAGGCATCATTCCGCTCATGCTCGTCGTGTCGCTCGCCTCTGGAGGAATCGCCTCCGCCAACGACCTCGTCGCGGGGGAAAAAGAGCGAGGGACGCTGGAGTCGCTTCTGACGGCGCCGATTGCCGCCAACCACATTCTGACGGCGAAGCTTTTGGCGGTCATGGTGATGAGTATCATGAGTGCGGGAGCCTCGCTCATCTCGGTATCGCTGGTGATGAGCATGGGGCCGTTTGGAGGGGCAGGCGACCATTTTTCGCTCGCGTTTTTCTCGCCTGTTACCTTGCTCGTGCTGATCGTCGTCATCCTGCTCATGGCGGCGACGTTTGCCGGACTGGAGCTGATGCTCAGCACGATTGCAAAGTCTTTTAAAGAAGGACAGACGTACATGAGCGGAGTCATTTTCCTGGCGATGGTGCCGTCGTACATGCTGATGCCGCAAAGCCCGGTGGACATCGCGGAGCATTACTACGCGCTGCCCGTGTTCAATGGCGTGGCGCTGTGCAAGGAAGTGTTTTACGGCAAGGTCGACCCGCTGCATGCGCTGGTCGGCATCGGTTCTTCGCTGGTGTACGTGGCGATCACGATTTTTTTCGCCTCGCGACTGTTCCGCAGAGAAGGGGCTGGATTGAAAAACTGATCGGGAGGGAGTAAATCCAGGCTGTCTGTTGCCCATGTCGCTGCCATTGTGAGAAGGCTGGTGAATGTCGTGAATCCGCTGTACATCGGTGTGCTGTACGTGCTTGCTTCGGCTGCGGGCTTTGGCGTCATGTCCATTTTTGCCGTGTATGCCTATGGAGCAGGCGTTTCGGTATCTACGCTCTTGTTTTTGCGCTTTTTGTTTGCTGCTGTGCTGTTTTTCGGCCTCTTGGCCTGGCGCAAGGATTCGCTGCGGCTCAATCGTCGCCAGGTGCTCGCCCTGTTTTTTCTGGGCGGCATTTTGTACACGCTGCAATCACTCAGCTTTTTTTCCGCAGTTCAGTACATTCCGACCTCGATGGCGGCGTTGCTGCTGTACACGTTTCCCGTGTTTGTGGCGGTCCTGAGCTATTTTGTGGAAAAAGAGCCGCTGACGAAAAAGACCGTTTTCGCCATGCTGCTGTCTTTGCTGGGCCTGGGGCTGGTGCTTGGGCTGTCGTTTGGCGGCATTCAGCCGCTCGGAGTCGTGTTGGCGCTCGCGGCAGCGCTGTTTTACTCGGTGTACATCATCGTGGGCAACCGGGTCGTAAAAGGTTTGTCCCCGTATGTGACGTCGGGTTACATCTCGTTGTTTGCAGCCGCGTCGACCTTTTTGATCGCGCAAAAAGAAGGAGGCGTCGACCTGGCCTTTGCTCTGGCGGGCTGGTGGGCCTTGGGCGGGATCGTCGTTTTTTCTACAGTCATGGCGATCAGCTTTTTCTTCCGCGGCCTACAGTTGACCGGCTCGACCAAAGCTTCCGTACTGAGTACGTTCGAGCCAGTCGTGACGATTGTGTTCTCAGCCCTGCTGTTTGGCGAAGCGTTCAGCCTGCTCCAACTGCTCGGCGGCTGCGCGGTGCTGGCGGGCGCGGCCCTGATCGTCGCGGGCAAGGAGCCGAAGCCAGGTCGGGCGGAGGAAGGGGAAGCGTCTGCGGCGCGGGTGATTGAATCGTAGAGGAAAAAGCGCTTCTGGGCGGCGGTAGTGACGGTGCTGGCAGGAGCGGAGTTGATCGTCGCGGGCAAGGAACCGAAGCCAGATCGGGCGGAGGAAGGGAAGCGTATGTGGCGCGGGTGATTGAATCGTAGAGAAAAAGCGCTTCTGTGCGGCGGCATTGAGGCTGCTGGCAGGAGCGCTTTTTTGTATCGTTTATCGTATCGGAAAAGAACTGGGCCGTAGCTTATGGATTTCTTAGCGTGAGCGAATGAAAAAGCAGAAGTTCCGTTGCCCTTGCCGTCGGCAGCAAGCTTTTTGCAAGCAAACAGCCTGCCAAAACGCGCTCATTTTGCCGTTCCTGTCTCGGTAAATGTGTTTCTCCGCTTGTTTGGAGAAGCCCTCAAATCGCGAGGCGGCAACAGAAAAATGACGGCTACTCTTCCATCTGCGAGCGGATCAGCCAGCCCGCTCCGTACACGCCTGCGTCGTTGCCCAGTGTGGCAGCCACAATCTTGGTTGTTTCCACGACGTAAGCGAACGGAACAAACCGGGCAAACGCATCGCGAATGCGGGAAAAGAGGAAGTCGCCTGCCGCCGCCACGCCGCCCCCGATGACAAACTTGGCCGGGTTCAGCACAATCGCCAGATGCGAGAGGGCAAGGCCCAGGTAGAGCGCCACCTGGTCGGCGATGGCAAGAGCAGCGACGTCGCCTGCTACGGCTGCTTCGAACACGTCCTTTGCCCCGAGCTTGCCTTTTTCGGCCAGCACGGAAGCGAGGTACGGGCTCGTTCCGTTTTCGGCAGCGAGGTGCCCTTCGCGGATAATGGCGGTGGCGGAGGTGTACGTTTCCAGACAGCCTGTTTTGCCGCAATTGCAGAGAGCGCCGCTGTCTGGCGTCATGGTGATGTGCCCGATTTCGCCGCCGACTCCGTTCATGCCGTGAACGACTTTTCCGTTCAGGATGACGCCGCCGCCGACTCCTGTGCCAATCGTAATCAGCACGAGGTCTTGTGCGCCTTGGCCTGCGCCCTGCCACATTTCGCCCAGTGCCGCCGCATTGGCGTCGTTGTCGACTGCGACTGGCCGCCCTGTAAGTGCTTCCAGCTTTTGCTTCAATAAGACAGGCTTGGTCCAGTGCAGGTTGACGGCTTGCATGACGATTCCGTTTTGGGCATCAATAGGTCCGGGGATTCCTACGCCGATTCCGCTCACTTGCTCCGGCGCATAGCCGTGTTTGTGCAGAAGAACGCGGGTCATCTCCGCGATTTTTCGCAGTACGCCATCTTCTCCATCTGCGACAGGTGTCGGCTCGTGCGTTTTCGCTACCAGCTCACCATCCGGGGTAATCAACGCCATTTTGATTGCCGTTCCGCCCACGTCAACACCAACGATGATTTTGTTCACAACTGTCCCCTCGCTCTCCTTTTTGCCATCTTTTTCTATATTATCACGCTGTTACCCGCATAGCGATTCCCAAAAATGGCTATACAGGATATGATGGAAGGAAGTACACCCGTGAGCGAGGGAAGGAAGAAGGGATCTGCCTTGAAACGAGCCAGATTGATCTACAATCCGAGCTCCGGCCGGGAAATCGTGCGGCGACGATTGCCGGATATTCTCGATTTGATGGAATCGGCCGGATACGAAACCTCCTGCCATGCAACCAGAGGGGAAGATGATGCGACCGAGGAAGCTGCCCGCGCCGTGGCCCGCGGCTTCGACGTCATCCTGGCTGCTGGCGGAGACGGAACCATATACGAAGTTGTGAACGGGATGGCGGAGCAAAAAGCACGCCCCACCCTTGGAATTATTCCCTGCGGAACCAGCAACGATTTTGCCCGGGCGGTAGGCATACCGAAGTCGATCACGCGCGCCACGGAAATCATCGCCAAAGGCAAGAAGAAGCGCATCGACCTGGGCCGGATCAACAACCGTTATTTCATGAATATTGCGGGAGGCGGCTCCCTCACCAACCTGACCTATGAGGTCCCGAGCAAGCTGAAAACGCTGCTGGGCCAGATGGCGTACTACGTCAAAGGGTTGGAGAAGCTGCCCTCCCTGCACCCGATCCGGGTCCGCCTGGAAAATCGCAAGGAAGTGCTGCTGGACGAGGAGATCATGGTGTTTCTCATCGCCAACAGCCATGCGGTCGGCGGCTTCGACAAGCTCGCCCCGGAGGCCGATTTGTCAGACGGCAAGCTGGATGTCATCGTCGTGAAAAAGACGAACATCGCCGAATTTATCCGACTCGCGACACAAGCGGTTCGCGGCGAGCATTTGCGCGACCCTAACATCCTGTATTTCCAGGCAGACTACATCAAAGCGACCTCTCCCACAGGCGAGGTGGTCCAGCTCAATCTGGACGGCGAGCTCGGCGGACAGTTGCCGTGCGTCGTGGAAGCTTTGCCAGGACATATCGAGTTGTTCGTCCCGTAGGAAGATAGTAAAATGAATAGCAATAGCCGTAGGGATGCCGCGTTCGCTGTGCATCCCTGCCTGCTTCCTTGAGCAAAAAGCAGCCGGGAAGCCAGAGCGCAAGACAAAAGGAGCAAACGAAACGTGGCAAAAACAACAAAAAAGCGGCGCGGACCGCAGCAGACCGCCAAGGTGGAGCTGGACGTCCCGGTACGTGTCGGCCAAACCGTGGAAGTGGAGATAACCGGACTGAACCACGAGGGCGCTGGAGTCGGCCGGATTGAAGGATATACGCTGTTCGTAGACGGCGCACTCGCAGGCGAGCGAGTCCACGCGCGCGTCGACCATGTCAAAAAGAACTTCGGCTTCGCCAAGCTGACGAAAGTGGTGGAAGCCAGCACATACCGCGCGCACCCACCCTGTCCGCTGTACGACCGCTGCGGCGGCTGTTCGCTGCAGCACCTCGCCTACGAGGAACAACTGCGGCACAAACAGCAAATCGTCCGCGACAACCTGCGCCGCATCGGCGGCTTTCAGGTGGAGGGAGAAGGAGCAATCACGGTGCACCCGACGCTCGGCATGAGCGATCCATGGCGCTACCGCAACAAGGCACAGGTGCCAATCGGCGAGGAAAACGGCGCCTTGGTTGGCGGCTTTTACGCGGAAAAATCCCACTCCATCATCGACATGAACGAATGCCTCATCCAGCACCAAAAGAACGACGAGGCGGTCGCCACCGTGAAGAGAGCCGCTGCTGCTCTCGGCATCAAGCCGTACGACGAAGTGCGCGGCACAGGCTTGCTGCGCCACGTAGTCGTCAAGGTGGGGGTAAAGACGGGCGAAGTCATGGTCGTGCTCGTGACGACCGCGGAGGCGATTCCGCAGCGAGACAAGCTCGTGGAAGCGATCCGCACCGAGGTGGCGGGCGTCGCTAGCATCGTGCAAAACATCAACCCGGACAAGACCAACGTCATTTTCGGCAAAAAGACTGTGACACTCTGGGGCAGCGACGTCATTTACGATTACATCGGCCCGATCAAATTCGCGATCTCGGCGCGGTCGTTCTACCAGGTCAACCCGGCACAGACGGAAGTGCTGTACAACAAAACGTTGGAGTACGCCGGCGCGACAGGGACGGAAACGGTCATCGACGCCTATTGCGGCATCGGCACGATCTCGCTGTTTTTGGCGCAGAAGTCGAAGCATGTGTACGGCGTGGAGATCGTCCCGGAAGCGATCGCGGATGCGAACCGCAACGCCCGGTTGAACGGCGTGAAAAACGCGACATTCGAGGCAGGCCCGGCAGAGGTCGTAATTCCGGCGTGGAAGGAGCAGGGGATCCGCGCCGATGTGATCGTGGTCGACCCGCCGCGCAAGGGCTGCGATGAGGCGCTGTTGACGACAATTTTGGAAATGCAGCCGGAGCGCGTGGTGTACGTGTCGTGTAACCCGTCGACGCTGGCAAGGGATTTGAAGGTATTGGCGGAGCGGTATGAGGTGAAGGAAGTGCAGCCGGTGGATATGTTTCCGCATACGGGGCATGTGGAGTGTGTAATATTGATGAATCTAAAGGGTTGTAACAAGCAATTTCAGTGATCTCAAAGCATAAACAGTCGTACGAAAGCTTAAATAGTCGTGCCACCAGCCGAGCGAGATGCGGGTATCCACTCCTGTTTTTCCTCGGCTTTTTTCGTAAATCAGGGGAGAGGATTTATTATGAGGGGAGAAGAAGGAAAGCCTTGTGGGGCAAGGACTTCGAACATTTTTCTCCTGTTTTTTCTCGATCATTTTCTCCGATAATCTTTGGTCCTATCCCCAGGCTCTTCCTGTTTTTTCCCCTGCTCTTCGTTCGACTTTAATTGCTTTTTTGCCCCCGATTTTGCTCGTCCTGAACTCGATTTTTACTCGTTTCTTATCACGACATTAATTGCAGGAAAAAATTGGGATGATGGAGGAGAAAAGGCTGAGAAGCCTTGGGGCTGTAAGCGGGAGTGGCAGTGGGGGAGATGGGCGGGGCGTAAGATGACTATTTTTGCTTTTGACATAGTAGGGATTGTAAAAGCAAATTTTGGACTTGAACGAGTCTGGTTGCAATGGGGAAAGGGTTGCTTCCTTACGGAAGCAGAGAGGGCGAAGTGAACAATTATGCTCCTCTTCAGCGAGTGTAGCCTCAATAAAGTAAACTGATAAGCGAGCGGCGGATCGAGACACTACATAGCTCCACTTATAAAACTCTCACTACGCCCGTCATTTGCTCCTGTATGCCTCTCAAGTAACTCGGAAAGGCACACAACAATCGCTTTTCTCAAGCCGCCACAATGCCCTTTTCAATCGTTTCTCGATTATTCAAGCCTCAATGCTTGACTCTATATTTCCCCTGCTCTGAACACATTGGTGATGCCGCAAAATCACTGGTCTGATGAAGAAGGCTCATGATGGTGTTTCAGCAACTTTCGGAATACATAATTCCTTTATATAGCGATAAAAGTGTTGCTCGGTGGAATCCGCTTGACATCGCACAAAGCAGTGCCACAATATCGCTGGGGTTCATCATCATTGAAGATATTGATCCAAAATCTAATCGGTTGCAATGTCGCCAGATGGGATTGCAAAACCATTGCGTAATGGAATTCACTAAACGCCTTCGCTGAAAATCATTGGTGATACAGCAGAATCACTGGTCTATTGAAAAAACATAAAGGGGAGTTTGCAACTTTCGGAATACATATACCTTTATATTAGCGATCAAAAGTTTCGCTTGGTGGAATCGCATCACAAATCGCAAAGGAATGTCGCAATATCGCTGAGTTTTAGCAACCTGGAGAGTATTGATCCAGTAACTAATGGGCTTCAATGTCGTAAAGTGAAGTTGGCAATATCATTGCGAAAAGGAATTCACTAAACGCCTTCGCTAAAGAAATTCGGGTAATACAGCAATATTAACTGGTTGAAACCGCAAAAAAATGGCTATAAACATTCAAAAACCTGCAAAACGAGGTGTTCAGGTCTATCTGAACTGTTTGAACACAAAACATGCTGGAGATTGTTCATATTTCGAAGAAGTATAATCACTTTGTTAATGTTTGTTGATTGACTTTAATTAATTATCGTATTAAAGTGCAGGATTATTCGCTCTCTGTATTCGGTGTAATCCCATTTGTCATATTGCTCAGAATGCTTGTGCTATACTCAAATGTTTTTAGAGGTAGCACACCAGGCTGATTTTGTTAAATTTCAAAAGCGTAGGCGTTAAGTGAATGCGTCTTTCGTACACCATATAAAATTGGATACATACTGTCTTGCGAAGACTATGTATAATCTACAGATTGCCTGTCGTCAATGCGAATTGCAATATTGCCAAGTAAATCAAAAAGAGCGAAGAAACAAAGAGGTTTTTTAGACAATCTTTTTAAAGTAACTTATCTATGCAATTGGAACAAATGTTACGAGCCGAGCGAAATCAGGTATCCACTCCTATTTTTCCTCGGTTTTTCAATTGAGTAGGGGTGTGGAATTGTCTCGGTATCGAAGATCTTGAAAAAAAGTGTAAAATAAGCAGAAAAGAATAACATGAGGAGAATGTTCAGTGAAAACCTTAAAAGATAAAATCATTGATATATTAAGCGACCGAGAGGGCTTAACAGATAGAGAAATTACCGATTTACTGTTAGGGAAAGGAATGCCACAACAGTCTGTCAATCAGGCATGCAGATCTTTGGAAGCGAAAGGGATAATCAAAAGAATTAATAGAAATGACGGATTATTGGGAAATTACATCGTTTCTGACAGACCAAAAACTGAACCGATTATGAGTCATAAGCCTGAGAACTTGGAAAAGGATGCTTCTGTTTTTGCAGAGGATAACTTAAAAGAGATACTGAAAAAACATCTACAATCGAATGATTGGGAGACGCAGATAGCATGGGGGAAAACTCCTGGAATTGACATCAATGCGTATAGAGGTACGGAAAGGTGGATCATTGAAGTTAAAGGCTTAGGGTCTTCTAATCCAATGAACGTAAACTACTTCTTGGGGGTCTTGGCAGAAACACTTCAAAGAATGGATGATCCAAATGCAAAATACAGCATAGCATTACCCGATGTAAAGCAGTTTCGTAATCTATGGGGCAAGTTTCCTCTATTGGCTAAGAAGAGGACAAGAATTACAGCGGTATTCATAGACGAGAATGGGGGAATAGAAGAGGTTTCATAGAAGATTAATATGTAAGGATGATGATGGTGGATAACTTAATCATAGAACCAGGTGCAATTGGTACGATTAAAATCGGTATGAGCAAGGATGAAGTGGAAGCCTGCATTCAAGAATACGCAAGGAAATACCAAAAGGAATACCATACTCGAAATTATTTTAAGAATGTATTCAGGGTAGAGTATGATGCGAATAGAAGAGTTGACTTTATTGAAATTCCATCGTCCTTAAAGGATGAATTCAACTGCTTATTTTATGATATCGATGTATTCAATACAAAAGCAGATGACTTGGTAACCCGCATTGATCGTATTTCAGAATATGATCGGAATCATTGGGAGTTAGGTTACACATACTTTTTTCCAGAACTCGGATTATCACTCTGGAGACCCATTATATTTAAAGAAGAGTACATGGAAGAAGATTGGTTTAAAGAAATGTGTCCAGAGAATCAAGAGGATGAGATGAGGCATTTATATTTCGAAGCCGTAAGTATCGCAAAGCGAGACGTTGATCAAAAGTGATGATTAGGATCCGTGAATAATAGTATGTCTCAGTTTGAAAGGAAAAAGCTGAATATTGTACTGAATTATTGAATGACCTTTTCCCAATACCTTAATTGGTGAGCCTCGATTTTTGGAGCAACTGTTTCCCAAATCAGCTTTTTGAACTCAGGATGAATGTAGAGGGGGCGTAATCTAAACCAAAAACGCCCCAATAGTGTGAATACTTGATCCAAACCAGTTACAAAGCTTGATTGTTGATGGACAAGTAGAGACAAATCTTCATCATCGAAAAAGTCAGCTAAAGCAGTTTCGTCAGTTTGCTTTTTGAAAATCCATGATCCGTTTGATGTTTTTGAACCGATTAAAGTGATTCTGCCACCTTCACCAGAAAGCACGATAATATCTTCCCAATACTGTCGCATTCCATCATCCCCATTAAAAAGCGATCGGTTCTAAATCGTCAAAACTTTCCTCGCCAAAATCTTCCCAACTTGAAACAGACGGATCATTTGCCAAATCTGCATGAAACCAAAACAAATCTTCACATCGACCTGGTGTAAACAAGCTTTGTTTTGCCTTCCAATTATCCCTGACGATAAAGATGGCATCAGCTCCATATTCCCCATTCCACTTCAGTAGGGTGTACCTCTTTTTGAATTCTTGACTATCAACTTTATGCTTGATCATGATATCAAATTGGGGATAGTGCTCCTGAAACGATTTAAGTAGAGTAAGGAGATCCTCTGTCCTCTCGATCTTCCTATACCCTCTCATTTTCCCAGGTATACCTTTCTGTTGAAATGCCTTTAATGAAGGAATGCCTTTCGAAAACTCTAATTGTAACGTCTGGAGAAGATGATCATCTCCCATCATATTAAATCGAACGCTTCCATCCTCAATTAGCTCAATTTGACCGTGCCCGCTCTTATGGGTAAATTCAATCATACGTTCACCTCTTTAGAAGATAATTCCACCACCTGCGGTTGCGATACAGGTTCGTTCAACATGTGCTGTATAGTCATTTTTACTAAAGGTATGAACATAACGATTAAAGGTTGTGGTTCCGATATCATTTATGGTGTGGAAGACAATGACAGGATTACCTTCAACATCGTAATAAAAGTGAGGCTCAATGATTTCGGGTTCATCCTCAATCATTTCCCATTCATAATGGCCATAATGTGATTTTTGATCATCCGTCAGTGGTAAGATTATATCTCTCCCCCATGAGGTTCCGTGCCACATCGCACCAAACTCATGAAGTTCATGAAACACGATGGATGCTTGCAAATATGATAAAGGGGTTCGGTCGCCATCGATGGCTTGCATGAAATCGGCTAATGCAAAGGAGGGTTTCGGTGCAGATAGGAAATGCTCTTCTAAACGTTGGCACTCATTTGGGTCTGGAAGTTCAGTATCGACTGGTAAAGCCCAAACGATTCCGTTTCCATTTGCTCCGTCCGTATACTGATAAGCCCTTAATTTATATCCCTCTTTGATCCGAAGATGGGAAAATGCCCTTACTATGGATTCTGGATTGGCGGCAGTTCTGAACCAGCCAAAATCAAAATCATCACATTCTTCAACAGGTTGAGAATCTACAAACAGGTTTGGTTTCGTTGCGTAGACTGGAAAACGTTGCTTGCCGAATTTTTGTTTATATAACGAGAGCAGTTCGTTCAACATTGTTGGTCGGTGAGTAGGGATAAGAGGGCAAGGATGATAATAATTATTGGAATCCTTATGTTTTTTTCCGAAAGTAGGAACCTTTGATTGACCGATTAAGCTTAGCCATTTTTCCTTAATACGTTTAAGGTTCTTCCAACCTGCTTTGTGATCAACGCCCCAACCGAGAAGTAGCCAGGGATGCATTTGTAATTCTTGTAGTGAAATCAATGATGCAGTGATGTCATACTCTCCTGAAGTGACGAGAGATTCAAACTGATCGACGGCGTTCGTAGACTTGGAGTTTTGAAGATTGAAAAGGTTGTAAATATGGAACCTTCCCGACACGGGCTTATCTTTGCCATAGATTTCTTCAACCAAAAGGATTAATTGATCCATTGTCGGATCAGGAGTTATTTCACCTTCCGCTTTGAATGATATATTCAGCTTTTCTATCAAGTCAGGATTGATTTTATTGAAATCGGCTGATCCTGGGTTAAGCAAAAGACATGCCCCAATAGACATCTCAGACTGCCCCCACTGGATGTAAGCTGTTGTTCGATAAGTATGATCTCCACGTTTGATGAATGTTCCATATGCTCTTGGTTGGTTCATATACATTCTCCATTCAAATTTTTATTGATATCTACCCCGACGAGATCTGAAACGGTAACATTGCCAAATGCGGTATAGTAAATAGTTAAAACCGATACGGCTATCTCTGCTTCTCGTTTGTCATCGCAATCCATGAAATCAATTGCGTTTTTTGGAGATTCATCGTTAATGAGAATTTTATAACCTCCATCTTCTTCAAGGACACTCACATACAAGGATATCTTATTGGTTTCTGGCCCCCACCATGCCCATTCTTCATCTAAATCCGTACCCTTATTAACCCAATGTCCGTTTGGATTTGGTACATAGGAGGATTTATCAACTGCTTGATTTCCTTGCCTCAACAAAAGGTATAAGAACAGAATAAATAGGAATAGGATCCAAATCATAAGCCACCCCCACCCTTTCCGTTTTATGTCTTCCACCAAAAAGTATCAAGGGACCCGATCAAATAATTAATCACCAAGTTGGGTTTTTTAGTTCAGTGACAACTCCTCGGTAATGAGTCTCAATACTTCACCGATATTTCGGTTGTTTATTACAGCATCAGCGATAGAGTCTAAGGGAGTCGGATCGTGATTGATAATTACCACTCTTGCACCGTGTTCTTTTGCGATCATTGGAAATGAGTTAGCAGGAGAGACAACCAGTGAAGAGCCAAGAACAATAAACAAATCGGATTGTTTTGTCTCTTTCTCTGCCGCCGCTAACATGTGGGGGTCTAATGACTCTCCAAACAACACGACAGAGGGGCGGATAAACCCACCACACGTACAGTACAAATGATTTTCAACGTATCGGTCTGTTGAGTACATAGTCCCGCATGAATGGCAGTGCAATTTTTGAATTGTCTGTGAACGCTCACCAAAATGTTGACCACTTTGCTCATCATAAAGTTACCCACCTGACAGTTTGAGCACACGTCATCATTTTCACACCTAATTGCAAATGTTTTTACTGAGCCAAGGATCGTCAAGGGCTTGCGTAGCAAGGGGTTTACCCTTTATCCTTGACGATCCTTGGTGCAGGAAATAAAATGCTACTTTGTGTGAAAAAAAGCATCGTAGGTGGTCAACTCGAAGATGAGCGTTTGCTCCAAAAATGGTCAACTTTTTGATTAGCATTCACAATTGTCCCGTGCAGGGGGATGACATTAATGTTTCCTGCTTGTTCATGCAATCCATCCGTGTTTTGCGTAATGATGGATTTTACTTGAAACTGTTGTCCCCAGGATGACAAAATACGATATCCAATGTGAGGTTTGACGTTTTGCAATGTTTGAATCCTCATGCGATAAAAATCAATGAATTCTTTCTGGTTATATTTCATCGCTTCCACACTGGCTAAGGATTGAGGGTCTTTTCCATGCCAAAGTCCACTTTGGGATCGAAAGTCGGGAACCCCACTTTCCGTACTCATGCCTGCACCCGAAAAAATTACGGTATATCTTGATTCCTTCAGCCATTTTGCAATCATTCATGACACCTCCGCTACATGTTCTTTATGGTTTCATATTACCAGAACAGTGGTAAAAAATTTGATCGCTTCTTTTTATAAGAAAAATGAGGCATCTGCAAAGATCCCTCAAGAATAGAGTTTGTTCATTTTTTCAGCTTCAGCCTTTATTTTTTCAACAAGGTGCTGAGGTGAGATTACTTTCGCATCACTTCCCCACATAAGTAACCAGCGAATAAAGCCTTCGCTAATAGCGGCTTTAATCTTGATCGAAAAAGTCCGATCATCGACACTTCGAATGGAGACATCTTTTCCAAAACGGTCAATTACCACATTAACAAGGTGATTGTCGAACAGAATTTCAACATATTCGACATTTCCAGGATACATATTAAATGTTTGTTTCATATGGTCGGAGATTGAAAAGTCTGTTCCGATAAATCTCTCTTCAGAGACAGACACATTTTTCATTCGGTCAACCCGATAATGTTTGATTTTATTCTCCTGGGGATTCTTTGCTACGAGATAGTAGTAGTCGTGATTCCATACCAATCCCAATGGAATAACTGTATAAAGTTTACCGTGATGCCGAAGCACAAATTCCTTTTTGATATTGAAATTTCCATATTGGAAATGAAGCATTTTTTGCTCGATGATGGATGTATGGATTTTGTCGATATGATATCGTACTTCTTTATTTTGTGCTCTGATTGCTGGATCGACTGAAATCTGATGATGAAGCTTTTTTGCCAGATGTTTGCTTGATAAAGTTTTTATTTTTTCGATGAGCTGTTTTGACTCATCAGAAGTGATGAATCTGGCAGATGATACCGCATCAATTAGCATTCTAAGCTCATGAGTTTCAAATTTTCGATACTGGTGACTATAGAAAACGGTGTTATTGTCCTTAACGCTTTCCTCGATGCTGAATCCGCATTCTCGTAGTTCTTGAATTGTACTTCTTACAGTATTTTTCGAGACTTTGTAATCGCTTCCGAAGTGAATTTTTAGATGGTCTATGATTTCCAAGATAGATAGTTCGTGATTTTCATCCGTATGGTTAAATAAGATTTCTCTTATTTTCATGATTCGTCCTGTGTTGCTTACGTTATTCATTAAGGTTCCAACTCCTTTCATGATGGGTTCTTCAAGGATGTGAATGCTTCCTTTTCCAGCATACGCAGTTTCCTTCAAAGTACATGATTTATTTTTCCCTGCCCTTCCGCATAAGACATAGAAGTTCAAAAAAACAGGAGGGGACTTCTATGATCTTTTTGTTTCCAGAGCATCAAGAGAGGTATGAACAGTTCATAAGGCAGGATGGGACTCATCCAAAAGACAGGGAGCGGCAGGCGTTATTATACGTCTTTGCGGGCTTCAGAGATTTGGGAGATAGAATTGAGCACTTCTACGATTTTGAAGGGCGTATGATCCGATCAGAAGCATTTGAAGAGGTTAATTTGACGAGCAGTTCGAGAGCGATGGTGGAGCTTGCATTCAACTTGTACAATAACTATCCGTGTGGTACGGTAGTCGATCTGTTTGCAAATTTGGATGAGAGGAATAGGCAGTTGGCGATAAAGGCGATAAAGATCAGATTTGGAGTGAATGAGTCAGGGGATGGGATTATCTAATCCTCTGGCTTTTTGTATTCGTCCCATTCCCATATGATGTCGTGATATAATTGGAGTATTTGATGGTACGGAAAAAATGAAAGGGAAAGTCGGAATGAAGGTAAAGGAAGATTTCTTTGTCCGCAAGAGCCGTGAATTAAGTGTTATCTTAAACGAGGTTCAGAGAAAGGCTGTACTTCAGACGGAAGGTCCCTTGCTCTTGCTGGCATCGCCAGGATCGGGTAAGACAACGACGATCATTATGAGGATTGGGTATTTGATCGAAGAAAAGGGGATAAACCCTGCAAGGATAAAGGCAGTTACGTTTAGCCGAGCATCGGCGAGTGATATGAAGGAGCGGTTCAAACGCTTCTTTCCTTCTCTTCCACCAATTGATTTTTCTACGATTCATAGCCTTGCCTTTGAAGTGGTACGGGATCATTTCCGTAAAACGGGGACTGCTTACCAGATTATTGAGGGTGATCTTGATTCAGAGGAACAGAACGCATTAGATTCAAATCATCTGCCGCTACATAAAAAGATCATTTTGCGAAACTTGTTCAAGTCAATTATCGGTGAGAACATTACCGATGATCAAATGGATGAGCTGACGACTTATATCAGTTTTATAAAGAACAAAATGATTCCACAAG
Source organism: Brevibacillus agri (assembly GCF_004117055.1). Taxonomy (NCBI): domain Bacteria; kingdom Bacillati; phylum Bacillota; class Bacilli; order Caryophanales; family Paenibacillaceae; genus Brevibacillus; species Brevibacillus agri. The sequence continues at coordinate 5,146,111 of NZ_CP026363.1, read as the reverse complement.
AGAAATGGTCATCGGTCAAAGTGGGTGTTCCTGAAGCTGAGCGGATATTGCGGGAATACGAGGCGTTTAAGAAGTCGGGACATAGTAAGCTCTTGCTCGATTATGACGATATGCTGACCATTGGGAATGTGGTTTTGGAGAGGGATAGGGAGCTTCTTCGGAAGTATCAAGATCGTTATGATTATGTGTTAACGGACGAGAGCCAGGATACTTCTACGGTGCAACATGCCATTATCGAAAAACTGGTTCAGAAACACGGCAACCTTTGTGTAGTTGCCGACGACGATCAGTCCATCTATAGTTGGCGAGGTGCAGAGCCTTCCTACCTTCTGAATTTTAAGGAGGTTTACCCTGATTCCCTGACCCTATTTATGGAGCAGAATTATCGATCAACCAAGGATATCGTGAGCGTTGCAAACCAATTCATTAAGCGAAACAAGAATCGGTACGACAAGAATATGTTTACCAAGAATCCAGCAGGTAAGCCGATCAAAATCAGGAGCTTTGCGGATTACATTTATCAGTCGAAGTATCTGGTGCAGGAAATTCAAAAGATCGAGAATTTGTCTGAAGTAGCGGTACTGTATCGAAACAATTCATCTTCTATCGCATTAATGAATGAGTTCGATAGGGCGGGCATCCCATTTTACATGAAAGATGCCGATAATCGTTTCTTTTCGCATTGGGTAGTCGAAGATATTCTGAACTTTATGCGCATGACATTTACCGACAAGAGAGCCGACATATTTGAAAAAATCCATTTAAAACTAAATGGGTATATAAGCAAACAGCAAATGGCGGCATTGAAGGAAATCCATAATAATGAATCGGTCTTTGATAACTTGCTGAAATATGTTGAGTTGCAGGATTATCAAGTCAAACTGGTAAAGGCAAACAAAGAGACGTTCCAACAAATGAGGGGGATGCCACCGCTACATGCCATTCGTGTTATTCGTGATCGGTTAGGCTACGAAAAGGCTATTGAAAAGATGTGTGAGCGTCTTGGATTCCGAAAAGAATACTTGCTTGGCATCCTTAACACGCTGGAAGAGATTGCGGTTGGGTTGGAGACAATGGAGGAATTTGCGAGTCGTCTCAAGCATCTGGCATCGGTGTTAAAGACGGCAAAATCCAGAAAGGGTCAAAATGTTGTAACGTTCTCCACTTTTCATAGTGCAAAAGGGCTGGAGTTTGAGCGAGTATACATGATTGACCTAATCGATGGGATTATTCCATCCTCGGAGGATTACAAAATAGGAGCGGCCGAGGGCAATGCCATGGAAGAGGCAACCCGTCTGTTCTATGTTGGAATGACACGAGCAAAAAAGCACCTGGAGCTGATTGTCTATAGGAAAAGAGATGGGGAAGAGGTTTCAGAATCAGAATTTGTGGCGGCTGTTCGAAACATCATGAATCCGCCTGAAAAACAGGGGGAAGATGAGCGAAAGTCATCAGACACACTTAGCAAGCTGGGACAAGGGAAAAGTAAGAGACAGGTTGATAGACAAAAGCAGAGAACGGCTGAGATAGCATTTAATCCGAATGCGATCCGTAATAGGTCGGAGCTGATTGTTGGAAGGACGGTAAAACATAGAGTTTTCGGAACGGGATCGATCGTTCGTGTAAACGAGGAACAGATCCAGATTCAGTTTGGGTCAAATGGAAAAACACTTTCGGTTATGGCTTGTTTGGAGCGGGGCTTGTTAGAGCCAGTTTAGACTCGGGATCAGAGGGAAGACATTATTATTCGAACCCATGATCCCTGTTTTTATTAAACCCAGCCTCTAAAGTTATTTCTCCCTCGCATCGACATATAATACAAAGTTACCAATAAAACAGGATGAGAGGTAAATGCTCAATATGTAGGAGGTGGAAGAACAGGGGATTCAGGTCTGAAGTTGAAAAAAGGTTGGATTGAAATGAATAGTTGCGGGAGGAAAGTAAAGGGGGATTTGGCTACATGAGTAGTAGCTCAGTTATTCAAGCATTCGGTAATGATTTTCTTTCGGCGTTTGGCATTCAATTGGGGCGAATTGTTGAGCATGTTCCGACTGAGATTGTAAATCTTCGAAAAGAGAGAGTCATGATTGAGGAACTATTCCGATTAGAAGATGATAGCCTGCTTTATTTTGTGCTTCACGCCTCGCCGAATCCAAAAGATTTGGATGAATTGATGGTTCAATTAATGGAACATAATTTGAAGATCTATGAAAAGTACGAGAAATTGATAAATACCGTTGTCGTATTTGGACCAGCGATATCCAATGCAAAAACTTCCATAGATCTCGGTGCTATCAAATACAGGATCTCGGATGCTATATGGATGAGCCGAATTGATGGTGATGAAATTTCCGAAGATCTCGCCAGAAAAGTGAGACATACTGGTGAACTTACGGACGAGGAATTGTCCAGGTTTGTTCTTCTTCCCTTTTTACAGACAAATCTTTCTCGTTATGAGAGGGTGGTGGAGGCAATAGAGATCGCCAATCAGTTGGTTGATCACGGAAAAAGGGATTTGGTATTAAAGCTCATGAAGGCGATGACTGGGAAGTTGCTTATAGGCGATGACTTTGAACAAATTGTACAATCCTTTGAGAAAATTTAGATGATATGTAGGGGATCGGAAAAATCGGTTGAATGCCAAAATCCGATCCCTTTGTGTTTAAAAAGGGAACGTTGGTGCAGTTATTGTTCAATTGAGACAACATAGTTGGAACTTAGGCAATTGAAATTCATTGAAAGTGAGAGGATATATGGAAATATACGGGATATCCAATCATAATGGAAATAAGGGAAATGGCAAAGAAGTGGGGGAAGACAAAATGAACATTGAGATTCTCGGTGAGGAAGATTTTAAGCATTATAAAGCGATCCGAGATGGATATTTCGTCATAATCGACACAACGAGAAGGCTGATACATACTACAGGATGTTCAGATGTGAATATCTCAAGCTTCCGAGTGAAGGTGTTGGAGAATACAGGAAAAAATGGGCGTTATTATTTTACTGATGATCTTGTAGAAGGAAGAGAAACATTTCGAGCGGAAAAATGTAAGAATTGTCGTCCAAAATAGGTGTGATGTTGAAAAGTGGGATATTGGTAAGCAGAAGGGGATGAAGAGTTGAAATATTTCATTACGGATATCCATGGCGATCTAAAAGGAATGAGATTATTACTGAAGCATGTCGGAGTCGATTTGACGAAAGACCAGCTTGTGATTGGCGGGGACATGATAAACAGAGGCAAGGACAGTGCAGGAGTAGTTAAGGAAGTAAAAGCATTAATGGAAAAGCATCCTGATAACGTTCAAGCGATCATCGGCAATCACGAGGAGATGATGAGTTGGTATTTTGAACGTGGCGACAGGTTGTGGCTCAGCCATGGAGGAAACGAAACAGTACAAAGCTTCCAAAAGGCGTTTCCAGATGAGAAGCGTAGGCAAGAGCATATATCCTGGGCTTGTTCCCTACCCCTGTTTTTCGAAGACGATGAGTTTGTTTACACCCATGCAGGGTTTAACCCATACGAACCGTTAGACGGCCAGAATAGGGAAATTCTTTGGATGGAGGAGATGGATTTTTACAGCATCTCTAAAGACCTGCTTTTATCTGCTACCAAAGGCAAACCAATTGTCCATGGACATACTCCAGTTGAAAGAATCTACTTCGATGGAGTCCGCATAAACTGTGACCTTGGATCTAACACCTACTCAATCGTAGAGGAAAGGGGATTGGCTTTGGTCAATCTGACCGAAATGATCTATTGGGTTTACAAGTCTGCTCAGAAGAAGATCGAGAAGCGGAAAGTCGGGAAAATATAGGAATGAGGTTGGAGTAAATGAAAGATGGCTTTCTGTCAGATCGAAAAGTTGAGGAGCTTGAAGATGAGGCAAATGGTATTTTCGTTGTTTCTCCAGATGAAATTTCAGACTCCGAGCGAAAGGCGTATGATAAAATGACCGAGCAGTACATTCAAGAGCAGAAAAAGCAATAATCAAAAAACTATCGAGATGAAATCTTAGCCGCTGTGCGTGAGATCATAAAGCGAAAAGGCATTAATGAGTTTGAAGTTGGTGAGATCGTGGAATACATGCTCGGCAAGAATCCCAATTTGAACGTTTCGACCATTTGCACGCATATCACTTCAAGATGTTGTATAAATGCCGTCGCTAACCATGCTGTTACGTATAATGATTTTGAGCGAATTGGACGAGGGATTTATCGTTTATTCCAAACAGGATCCAAGGTCGAGGAAAGGGGAGAGTCGTCTTATGATTGCTCAAGGAATCATCATTCGAGATGATCGAGTATTAATGGTCAAGCAGTATGTCGAACGAGGGGATATTGTTTGGAATTTCCCAGGTGGAAAAATGGAAGAAAACGAAACTCCAGAGCAAGCTTGTATCAGGGAAGTGAAAGAAGAAACTGGATACGACATTCGAATCACAAAGCAATTACATGAAGAAAGTGGAAAATTCACCTTTGTAGCCGAACTCTTAGGCGGGGAACTCTATCTTGATAACCAAAATGAGTCGAACCAAGATATTATAGAAGTTGCATGGATTCGATTAGACGATCATGAAAAATTTGATTCGTATACATTGCCATTGTTGCGTATACTTTTGGAAGTGTAGATAAGGGAAAATGCTACTGTTAGTTATTAATCCCTTCTTGATAGATCACTTTAGCTTTTCAATCTCCTCTATAATTTTAATTGCGTCTGAATGGAAATACTCTTCTCCACATTGAGAACATTTGAACCCATTAACTTTCACACTTATAATGTGTTTGGATTCCACGGCGATTTCCAGTTCGGCAGGAGGGACATTTGTACAGCCGCAAAAAACACATTGCTTAATACTCGTCAAAACAGTTCACTCCTCAAGTTTTGTTTTCTAATGAATTCCTGCTCCTCATTTTCCCTTAGCCGTTCTCATGATAGCAATAAGGTCAACATACTCATTTAGTTTGGCAGATCCAGCAAGTCGAGCAAGACTGATTGCCTTCTCTTGGTTAGATTGCTGTTTGGTAGTATGATTGGTAGCCGAGCTGTCTTGACGTGCATCATTCATAATAATATACCTCCCTTACGAGCTTGAGTTGCTTTGCCCTTTTTGAACTAATCACCTATCTCAATTTGTTTTGTCTCGTAATAATGTCTACGAAGTGTTGAACGAACTATTCATTTCCTCGCACTTGTCGGCAAATTTCAAGGGAATTAATTTGATGCTTGGTTTTAACAGAGCCACCAGCCAATAGAGCCGCTCGTTTTTTCTCAGGGTCCATATGCTTATTTTTCGTTTGACCAATAAGTTTGTTATGCATTGCTATTGTTTGCACCCAACGGGAACCTTCATGGTGGACGAATTCAGGGTCAGAATAAAGCATTGGCAGTAAGTTAGAATTCTGAATGCATTCTTGGGCTTTCTCTAAGGAAATGTTGAAATGTTCTTGTAATTCGCTGGTGATTTCATTTATGAGCCATAAATCTGCTTGATTCAGCTTTCTTTTCATGAAGTACCACCTACCTTTCGTGTAACAGAGCTGAGGAAATATCCCCTTATCGAAATCCTACTCCGTTCTGTTTTCTGCCTTCCAATCCCTGCTTTCCTCCTGATCACCGTATTTTATCCGCTCACGGATCGAGTCAAGATCAAAAGGAGATGTAACAGACCCTTTCATCTGCTTCATGATCTCCTTTTCCTCTCTTGTCAGCCCTGTTTTCCCTGCCTTATTGATTAGCTTTACATCACGGATGTTCTGATTTTGATTCATCCTCCATACCTCCATTTTGGTGGTTAAATAGAAAGGGACAAGCGAACTATTTTTCACTTGACCCCCGTTTTCTTCTGTTCCTTATACATGTACATATTTTGGTCGGCTGATTTGATTAGTTCGTCTAATTCCCGACTTTGATCAGGGAAGATCGCTGAACCAATCGAAACTTTAACTTCTATGCTGACTTGATTCGAAAGATTTTCTAAATCATTATGCAGCCTCATGATAAGAGTTTGTAGTCCAGCCTCATCTTTGTAATGACCAATTACCAGGAATTCGTCCCCTCCCCAGCGAGCGGAGATATCGCTTTTTCGTGTTGATCTAACCAGTGTTTCAGCTATCTGAGTTAGAATCAAATCACCTTTATCATGACCATAGTCGTCGTTAATATGTTTGAAATTGTCACAATCAATAACCAATAAAAATAGCTTGCTATTTGCTCGTTCAGCTAATGATGCGATCTTTTCAAAACTTTTTATCACGAATCTTCGATTGAACAGCCCTGTCAATTCATCTTTCTCAGAAAAAAATTTGACCTTATCATACTGTTTGCCAGTCCAATATCCCCAAATTATCAAGAGAGGATAGGTATATACATCGAATGGTTCAACTTTTCCGTCTCGACAAAAATAATAGACGATATACATCGAATGTAATAAAAAAGCAAAAATAGTCAAAACGATTCTACCAGTATATTTCATGCTGAATCCCGCCTATTTTACTAAAGAAGGTATAATTTAGCATTGCTATAAAGCATAATAGCACAAATGGATGGGGATTTCATGAAATAAATTGGTTTTGTAGGCTATAGCCTATAGAGTTGTGGTGTAGTTTATCTTCTAATGTTCTCAAAAAGGAGTAAAACCTTGATTGAGAACATTTTTGGTGAGATATTACGCAACCATAGAAAGAATCGGAAACTGTCACAGGAAGACTTGGCACTAAACGCTGATATTGACAGAAGCTTTCTATCGGAAGTAGAGCGTGGAATTAGGAAGCCCACCATAAACACCGTCTTTGCTTTATGCTATGCACTTCAAATAAAGCCATCAGATTTGATACGAGAAGTGGAAGAAGAATATGAACATAACCGTGAAACGCATCATTTATCTGATGACTAATTCCTGGGCAAAGTAGATCAGTGGAGTGACTCCTCTGGTCTTTTGTTTTTATTGAGTAATGGAAACATGACAAGTAAAATAGTGGTAATCGTAGATGTTGTGGGAAAGAGCAGTTTGGAATTGGGGGACTTTTCTTGAAAAGCATTGGAATTGTCAGACAAGTGGACGAACTTGGAAGGGTCGTTATACCAAAGGAACTTCGTGATGTACTCGATGTCCAGATCAAAGATCCTTTAGAAATTTTCATTGATACAGAAAACGAAACGATCATCCTGAAAAAATATCAAGGGAACACTTGTATATTTTGTGGTCAGTTTAGCGATGAAATGGTGTACTTCAAAAAATATTTGGTTTGCCATACATGCATAGGAGAAATAGTGCCATCATCGGAGGTGGACGCAGGGGATAGGAGCATTATTACCGAACATAATGAGATTATAATCTCTGAGCCCGTCATGGATACAAAGAAGAGGAAAAAACATAAAGGAAACAAATCTGCCGAGTTACTGAATCAGCTACATGAGGCGTTCCTGGTAAATCCGAAAGCATCTCAAGTGGAATTGGCAAAAGAATTGGGTATTTCACAAGGATACGTTTGTATTTTGATGAAAAAGTTACGGGAGTCAGGGCTTATTACCAATAAAAAGCAGATGTAAGGGAAGGATGAGTCTGTCAAGATTTTTGTGTAAACGTGAAAACGATGCTTCATATGTCGGGCTTGACATGGAGCCACTGGCGGGCATGAGTTCTTGCGATTGGGCGATGGAGAAGTTCACACCATCGCAAGGCAAAGTAGCCTATCATGCCCGCCCCTCCATGTAAAGCCCTTCATCGAATCTGTACCCGTTCTGGGAAATGTACAGTCAACTGGAGAAGGATTTGCCCCCAATTTTGGACCCGCCCTGTCCACTTCCGAATGACATCCATCGTCGCCAAATATAGCATTTTGAGTAGCGATTCATCCGTCGGAAAGATACTTTTTCCCTTTGTCACCTTCCGGAGTTGTCGATGGTAGCTTTCGATCATATTCGTTGTATAGATGAGCTTGCGCAACTCAGGGGAGTACTTGAAAAAGGTCGCCAGTTCATCCCAGTTACTCCGCCACGACCGGACAATCAGGGGATACTGTTTTCCCCAGGTCTCCTCAAATTGATCCAATTCCAGGAGAGCCGCCTCTTCCGTTGGGGCCGTATAGATCGGACGCAAGGCCGTAGTAATCTTCTTCAAATCCTTGTACGACACATATTTGATGGAATTGCGGATCTGGTGGATGATACATTTTTGAACCTCCGTTTGCGGATAGCTGGCTGCAATGGCTTCGCTGAAGCCTTTTAAATTGTCTACACAGATAATCAAAATGTCCTGAACGCCACGATTTTTCAGATCCGTCAACACATGTAGCCAGAACTTGGCTGACTCGTTTTCTCCGATCCAGATGCCAAGAACGTCCTTATAGCCTTCCAAATCAATGCCAATGACCATATAGGCGGCTTTGCTGATAATTTGCCCGTCCTGTTTTACCTTAAAATGAATGGCATCCATGAAAACAACGGAATACACGCTTTGCAGCGGGCGATTTTGCCATTCCTTGATAAGAGGTAACAGTTTAGCTGTTACGTTGGAGATAAGGGTCGGGGATACCTCAAGTCCATACAGATTGTGCAAATGATCCTGAATATCCCGTGTGCTCATGCCTTTGGCGTACATAGAGACGATTTGATCTTCAATACCCGTTACATGTCTCTGGTGTTTCTTGACAATCGCAGGTTCAAATTCTCCAAGACGATCACGGGGAATCGTGAGATCCAACTCCCCATACTCAGACGTAACCGTTTTTTTGCTATAGCCGTTCCGACTGTTTTTCGTCTGCTTCTGCTTGCTGTCATGCTTGGCATAGCCCAATTCGGTATCCAATTCGGCCTCCAACATTTCTTGCAGTGTTTCTGCAAAAATGTCCTTCAGGGCTTTTTGAACATCCTCCATGGTTTGCAAGTTGTGTTCTTTGATAAGTTGGCGCAGCTGGTCTTTTGGAATGAGTCCCATGTGTTCTCTCAACCTCACTTTGTTTCATTGTAATGGAATGTGGAATGAGAGTTTACACAAAATATTTTACAGTCCCGTTTAGAGGGTACTTTTTTGTCTGCGTTTAGGTTTGTGTAATTTGAGATGGGACTATTTAAGAAAATATAAATCTCCTGAAATTCTCCAATAACTAAGTTGCACACAAAACAAGGTTCTATCGTTGCTTGTAGTAGGAATTACCAGTCGATGATGGCCAATGCCAGTAACCACACCCCTGAGCGATAATCAATCTATCTAACCATAACTCAAAATTCATGTGCAAATCCAGTGCATCATCGAATGGACAGCAACTATCAAGATACCATAGATAACTTGTTTTATTTCCTTCCTGATATCTATTGGTGTCAATAATGACTTGGCATCCATCGAAAAGATAAGCAATGATAAAACATCCATCAGGCAAATAGTCAAATCTATACTCTAACATTTGTTCTAAACTCAGTAATTCCACTCCGCCTCCGTAATAGGGATGAACAAAGAGCCGTGCTCCATTGTGAAGCAATAAAAATGATTGGTAATCGGCAGGGAGGATTAGGCCAGTTTCATCTTTAAAACGCTTAATTTGAGATAGAGAAGCAGGAGGGTTAAAAGAGAACTTGTTCGGTTCGACGTACCCTTCTTCGTTTTGGATTAATAAAATTCCATCATTTTCGAGGCGACTTTTCAATCCATTTAATGATTTCTCAACGATATTCCCTACTTTAATGTTTTTTTCTTTGTGAAAGCTCATTCTGTGCCTCCTCAGAAAGTTATCATCTTTACAAAATAATTCGAAAAGCTATATGCAGGTAGTCTTTATTTGGGAGAGATCGTTACGGTTACATGATACAATATCTGGAAAAACAACGGAATAGGAATTTAGAAAAAGGTTCTTAAAAGGGATGGAGAACCTTTTGAATTATCGGCTCAGAATGGGGCTTTACAACTCGATCAAAGAATTGGCGAACGCCTCATCACTATGAACAATAGTGTTGAAGGCTGTACATTGGAAGGAAGGTGCGTATTAATATTCGGATGCATTTAATATGTTTGTTAGGAGTGATCATCGGATTAAGAAAAGTAAACGTGGTATTAGGAGATAAGGACAGATTCTTTGTTTTCTGTGTATACGGCAAAATAAAAGTGCATAGTTTGGCAACCGTTTTTGATACAGTTGCCATTCATTTGGTTTTACATGGAGAGGCGGGCATAATAGGCTCCCATGTCTTGTAAAATACTGTTGTCTCGCTCTTTTGCAAGAAATTGTGCCTGTAGAGGCTCCATGTCAAACCATGTATATCCGTGAATGTCGTTCGTTGCCAAACTCTGCATTTTCCGTTTGCCAAATACAGTTCTACTACTGTTGGAGAGATCTCTAAATAGTATTTCTATTGAAGTAACTATAATAGCATGGGATTGTAGTGAAAAAATGATGGAATAGAGGCAATGTAAATGACTAATCAACAACAAAAAATAGAGGTAATCCGTCAAATGCTTCAGGAGAAAGTTAGAGAGAGGGATTTACTAAAGGATAAATTAGAAGCAATCCAGATCGAAATAAAGCAAATAGATATTTCAATCAATGCATTTCAAAACGAGTTGGAAAAATTTACTGGCGATAAAGTTATTGTAAGGCAAGTTCCGCTTAGGGGGGCAGAGATTAGAGATGCGGCGATAGAAGCTCTTCGACGTTTGGGAAGGAAAACCCATTACATGGAAGTTAAGGAGGAAATTGAGAAGTATCAAACGATAAATGGTGTGAATGAAAAGAGTAAAGCGGATTCAGTCTGGAATCAATTAAACAAAAGTGAGCAGGCAGATAAATTGGGGTGTGGGGAGTTTCAATTTAAAACAGAAAAGTAAGTAAAGCACCAAACGCGAACGTATGTGCTATAATGTGGTTATGCTTATAAGTTACCATTAAGGTGAGAAGAGGTGGAGTGAACCTGATTTTTTATTACCATTCCTTTTTGAAAGGTATCTAATCGATTCGAATACTATTTCAAATTAGTTGGTAATAAGATAAATAAGATAATTGTTTATTTACTGACGGAGGGGAGCTTATATGAGCGTAACAATGATTTTTTCAATTGTTTCAGTTCTAATATTTATTGTGGGGCTATTTTTTGCAATAAATAACTTTGTGAAGAAAAGAAGAGAAGAAGCTGTTTCAGGTCTTCTCATTACAATGGGTATCGAGTTAATATTTGGATCATTTGGGACGTTCGATGATAAATTGTTTGCATTTTTGTCTAATCAACAAGTGGATACCAACTATCTTCAACTTATTACTGGGTTCATTCTGCTTATTGGAGGAATATACTTTCATTTCTACATTAAAAACAAAATGTATATCCTTAACATCAATGGATATTTTGACAAACGAATTGAACATCATCAAAATGATTTGAATTTGAGTCCATTTGAATTTAAGGAAAAAGAAATAGATTTTATCAGACTGTATCGAAAAGGTATCAATGAAGCAATAGCTCAGGAGATACAAGAAGAGCTATCTGATAAAATCGAAGCTTTTAAAGTGGAGAGTAGAGACAAAAAAAGAGCTTACACGGGGATTGCACCGATTCCATTCATCATGTTGGCAGGTAAATTTTTTGAAAGACATGTATTAGATGAGTATTTTGAATACAACAAACTAAATGATGTCTACTATGAATTGACAAACTGTAAAACAGGTTGGACAAGCAGACCATATCCTCAATTAGTGCAAAATCCTCCCTTGGATTCATTAGGAGGAACGCAGGAAGAAGAAATTGTTATCGCAGTTAGCGTAACTTCTCAAATTACAGACGAGGACACCGCTCAGTTTTCATGTCCAAAAATTTACCTATCACTACCACAGCCGATGGATTATGCAATCAAGTACAAGGAACAGCTAAAGGATTATTGCAATGCGGTGTATATGGTGTTGATGGATACACAGCAAGCTTACCCTAATATAAAGAAGATACACCTTCTTTACTCTGGACAAAGTTGCTTGGCTTTTGAATTAGGGAAACTGATGGATGACAATCGTATGGTACAGATCATATCGTACCAATATGATCGTCAACGAACAATTAAATATCCTTGGGGGATCGTATTAAACGGAACTCAAAAAGGTTCATTAGTAACAAGGGATACATTTTTAGTTTCGGCATAGAAAGAGAGGGGAAATGATCATGTATAATTTAAGCTCTAAATTTAACACCTTTTACAACGATCATGTTGTTCTTTCAAGAGATGAGCAGAACAACCTTAGAGACAAGAAAGACTTAAATATAAGCCGATTAAAGTCTGGATTGCAGGAATACAATACTGAAAATGAAACCAGCTATTCCGTTGTTGAAATAATTGAGCAAGGAAGCATGGCTATGAGTACCATTACTCAGAATGATCAAAGCGAGTATGATATTGACGTTGCCATCGTCTTTGATAAAGATAGCATTCCAGAGAGAACTACTTCAGTAAAAAATATCGTAGTAGATGCTTTGAAAAGAAAATGTAAGCAATTCAAAACTGAACCTGAAGCGTTGACCAACGCAGTTCGTGTTGAATATGCAGACGGCTATCATGTCGATTTTGCGATTTACCGAAGATATAAAAACGAAGAAGATGAATATGAGTATGAACATTGCGGAAGCCAGTGGCGTTTAAGAAATCCTCGATCCATCACGGATTGGTTCAACACAAAAAATACCGAATCTGATGGCAACATCCGAAAAGTTGTTCGATTGTTAAAGATGTTCTGCAAATCAAGAAGCGGCTGGCTAATGCCAGGAGGGTTGGTGCAATCGGTCTTGGTAGAAGAATGCATCCAATCTAAAGACCGTCTCGACGAAACATTTTACTACACAATCAAAGAGATTCGTGATCGGTTGAATACAGATAAATCAGTAAATAATCCAACTGACACCAGCACAAGTTTATTGCTAACAGCAAAAGATGAACAAAAGGTTAAAAATTTAAGTGTTCGGCTCACGAACTACATAAAGAAGTTAGATGTACTTTTTGAAGATGAATGCACGGAAGACCAAGCCATATCAGCTTGGAATGACTTTTTTGATCATTCCTATTGGGGAGGGCTTGTTACGGAAACCGCCGAAAATCGTTCTCTTGCAAAAAGTGCAAGCTCTCAATATCGTGTTGACATCGTAGCTGTTGTCGAGTGGAAACCAAGCATTCGAATCAATCTAAAGACCATTGGGGGTAGAGTCCCGAAAAACAGAACGATTTATTTTAACGCTGTTCCAAATTTCCATGACTTTGATGCCGTATTATGGGAAGTAGTAAACACTGGTGATGAATGTGGATTAGATAAGGGGCATACGCAAACTGGGCTTAACGTACAGGAAACAACACTTTATCGGGGAACTCACAAAATGATTTGTCGTGTGTATCGGCGAGGCACGCTATTGTGTAGTGATGAGGTAAAGGTCGTAATAAAATAATTGGGAAGTTCCTATACCCTTACAGAATATTTTCCTACTATGTAACAAGCAATTTCAGTGATCTCAAAGCATAAACAGTCGTACGAAAGCTTAAATAGTCGTGCCACCAGCCGAGCGAGATGCGGGTATCCACTCCTGTTTTTCCTCGGCTTTTTTCGTAAATCAGGGGAGAGGATTTATTATGAGGGGAGAAGAAGGAAAGCCTTGTGGGGCAAGGACTTCGAACATTTTTCTCCTGTTTTTTCTCGATCATTTTCTCCGATAATCTTTGGTCCTATCCCCAGGCTCTTCCTGTTTTTTCCCCTGCTCTTCGTTCGACTTTAATTGCTTTTTTGCCCCCGATTTTGCTCGTCCTGAACTCGATTTTTACTCGTTTCTTATCACGACATTAATTGCAGGAAAAAATTGGGATGATGGAGGAGAAAAGGCTGAGAAGCCTTGGGGCTGTAAGCGGGAGTGGCAGTGGGGGAGATGGGCGGGGCGTAAGATGACTATTTTTGCTTTTGACAAGGGTGTAGATAAGCAATAAACCTTTGACATTCACAATAAACACCTGACAAAATCAGAATAAACCTTTGCCAGAACACCAGAGCAAAAAATCGGGGGAAAAGCAGAATCCAATCGGATCAAGCCTTTCCCCTGTTTTTGTATCAATATTTTATTCTCACAACAATAATGTTTTGGTTGAAAAAATGGAGTCAAAAATGGAGAAAATGGGGGAGTTGAACCAGGACTTTATTTTTACGGACAACGGTGGAATGCGGGTTGGAGTGGGGTAAAATGTCAGAGGTTTATTTTGTCTGTACAAAGGGAGCCAGTAACTAGGCTCCCTTCATCATTATTAGGTTTTTGAAGGTATACTGTATGGTAATGCTACCATCCTTAGAGACAATAACCTTGTCAATTAACCTGTGTAATGGGGACTATTTTACGATTACCTCTAATCGAGGGAGGGGAATTTACACACAAATATGGACTTGAACAAAAAATTAGATTTACACTTCATTTAAATTCCAATAAAATGAATTTAGATAAATATTTTACAAATATACAAGTCATCTATAAACCGTTTGGTACAGGATTGCAGCTATTCCGAAAATGGCAGTCAACTTCCGAAAACTTGTATGACTGGCAACTAGTGCGACAGAAGTGCTGGAAGAGAGTGGAGAAAATTCTGCATGAACCATAAAAGGAGGAAAGGAGTGAGGTGGAACGTTTGCTGATCGACGCTGCGACTTTACCATTTTGTCTACTCAAGCAGCAGTAAGTGCGGATTTTTTTAGAAAGGGGATCATTTTATGAAAAGAAAGTTACCTGCATTTTTAGTTGTTGCCATGTCGGCTGAGTTATTTTTGAGTTCGGTTGAAGTATCTGCTCGTGAGGACAATACGATTCCGCAGTACATGTTACCCCTGGCACAGTATTGATTTATGATGATAATCTTCAGATTGTCGTAGAAAAAGGCGGGTATCCCAATTTCGATGTTAGACAAGTTTCCAGGAATTTGGATGGACCGCATATTGCGAAAATTCCTGAAGATGCGACAGAAGAAGAAGCCAGGCAGATTGAGCTTGAGAATGAATTGGCAATAAAAGCGTTTCAAATGAGTGTGGCGGGCGATTATATTCAAGCACCTCTACCTGAAATTTATCCGGGAATGAAAGTAGTTTACGATGAAGTTACGGGCGAACTAAACAACATTTATTATGCGGATGAAAACGATCCTTCTGGTTATTCCCTTCATAATGAGCCGGTTTCAGCACTGAATCGTAATGCCAATTCGAAAAAAGCGGTTCCCAGTGCTGCTAGCAATGTTCAGTGGAAATGGGGGAAGGATGATCGAAACGTATTGACGTATCAGGCTGGTGACGACAGTTTTCTAGGAACAGGCAGAGCGACTTATTTTACTGGTTCAATCGGCAATAGAGATAATAAGCTGAAAAACTATGATTGTGCTACTCATAAAGAGTATGATTATTCTAAAAAGGGAGATAAGGATATTACAATAAGAAATTTAGGATGTGTCTGAAAACTCATTATTGAGTTAGTTTAAAGATGGACGCGACATATACAAACGCTAGGAATGATTTGGCCAGCTTGTCGTAACGAGTAGCGATTCGTCGAAAATGTTTGATTTTATTGAAGAAGCACTCCACCAAGTGCCGTTCTTTATAGCGGTACCAATCCACTTTCCAAGGATTTTTATTATTCGCTTTAGGCGGGATGGTGTACGCTGCCTGCTTAGCCGTAATCCAATGCCGAATGCCTTCTGAGCCGTAGGCTTTGTCACCAACAATATGGCTTCCCGTAAGATCAAACCCTTGAAGCAAATTGATCGCTGGAACGGAATCATAGACGTGCCCCCCCGTGAGAAGAAAAGCGAGGGGATTCCCTAATCCATCGACGACGGTATGAAGTTTGGTTGTCTTTCCGCCACGGCTGACGCCTATGTGCTGATTTACTTCGTGTCCTTCTGCGTTTTTTTAGCACCCGCACTGTGTTGATGAGCTTTGACCGATGTAGAATCGATGCTCAAGTTTTCAAAGTCAGGTTCTACGTGAAGAGCTTGGAAGATGGCGACAAGTAATCCGGTATCTCTCCACTTGCAGAAGCGACTGTAGACCGTTTTCCATGAACCATAACGTTCTTCCGGCAAATCTCGCCAAGCCGCACCACTTCGGGCAATCCAAAGAATGGCATTAAACATGGTACGATTACTTAATTTGGACGGACGTCCTGTTCGATAGGGGGGGAACATGTCCTGAATTTGTTCCCACTGTTCATCGTTTATTTCGTACCGTCTTTGAATCATGCTCGTTGCTCCATTCGTTTTTCCTAAATCATACCACATTTTCTTTAGTTTTCAGACACGTCCTAGATACAGATAAAGCCTTTACTTTTTATCAGGCATCTGTAGGGACTTTGCCTGATGCTATTATCGATATTTGGGGATTAAGCAATTTGCAAACGGTTGCGGGGAATACAAGAGATACTTCAGTGCCTAATGTACGGTATTACCATAAGAGATTTTCGGATCAGAGCATACCTAGATAGTCTTTTATTAACCGCGAGCCGACATGCCCATTAATGTTGTTAAGATTTAATTTTTTTCATTGGTATACGCTGTTCTTTTAGAAGTAATGGCGTATACCACTCCAACAAGATATCATTCAAAATCTTTAGCTTAGGAGTAACGTTTGAATATGAAAAAGAGAATGATAACGCTTGGCAGCATCATCGTTGTTATTATTTTAGCTATCATTGCTATAAATCAACATACACTTGAGGGTAATGCAAAAAGAGAATTAAAGGAATATTTGCACATAACAGCTACAGTTTATAATAATGGAAAAAATGATGCTGACGGGGTTTCTTTAGTGTTGTACCTTTATTCGATTCAGGATCAAAAAATGTCGGAAATCTTGAGGGTTCCTGTAGATCCTGGGTATCCGGTGGCTTTTGCAGATCTTCGGAACAATAAAGTGTATTTTAGCGATAGCGTTACAGGTGACGAAGTTGATAATTTGTATGAATATAATCTAAAAACGAAAGAAAGAAAACAATTAACCTTTGGCAAGTTTCTTTTCAATGATTTGTTTATAGTAGATAACAAAATGATTACAAACGTTGCACCGCAATTCGTTACCGTTACTCAACCGGCTATTTTTGATCGGACGACGAGAGAATTTACTTATCTAAATCCAGACGACGATGACACCTGGTGTTTCTCGTTGTCCTATAATTATACGACGAAGAAGTTATTAAGCCTTACTGCTTCCGATTCCGAAATGAGAACACGTAAAGTTACGGAAGTTACACATATTCGACCAAAAACACTCTATTTGATGGATTTGGATTTTGGACATTATCAGCCGATCTACCATACGGACCAATTTGAAATCAGACTCACCAGGCAGCTTGATCGAAATAGAATCTTAATGACATACGATCCATTTATGGGTTCGTCCAAACCCAGGACGCTAAAAATATTGTATATCGACAGTCAAAAGGTCGAAGATTTTGATGTTCCGGGTATTAAGGAAGTGAAAACTTTTTACCCGAGGGATAATACGGAAGGCTTGTTTGTTCTAGGAAGGGATGCCAATAACCAGTATGGACTTTTTTATTATGATATGGCTACAAAGAATCTAAGCAATGTATTTGAAAATTACCCGCTTCCTAAGGATCATCACAGTTTGGTCGATTTTGTATACAGTATGGATTGAATCGAGAATTGCGCGCAGGCTTCTTTATCGGCAAAACTTCGAGCGTGGTCCGTACACGTTCATGGGGGGAATTGTAGAGTGACCTAGCCGTTCAGAAAAGGATGTAGCATCGACTCCTTGAGTAATCAGAACAGTCGTGCTAATCTGAGCGGAGAATGGAAGGGTGTGTAACGTAGTCCGCCATTTTGCAGAGTGACCGGAAGTGCAGGTCATCGCCCATCAATCTTGGTCCAACTATGCGTTGGCTTTCGTATCCAATGGGCAACGCAGCAAGTAAAAAGCTTGTCCATCTTTACTGTGTATTTTGTTTACCGTAATTTGATATTCGGGGAAAAAGGAGAGGAAAATGGACGATTTAACTTTTTTCCAACAAACTGGCGCAGATGTGCGCTTTGATTGGGGGTATGAAGGAGTAAGGACACTAGCGGCTCTATCGGATATCGTGGTGATTATTGATGTTCTTTCCTTTACGACATGTGTAGATGTTGTATTGAATCGAGGAGGAACAGTCTTTCCATACCCGTCAAAAGGAAAGGCAGCTGGTGAGTACGCAGATCAAGTCAATGCGATAGTAGCAGGCAAACGCGGCGAACCGATCTCGCTTTCACCGTATGAGCTTTCAACGATACCGTTTGGGAGTCGGATTGTACTGCCTTCTCCAAATGGAGCGACGTGTTCATTCCTTGCGAGAGAGTCAAAAGCAACAGTCGTGGCGGGATGCTTTAGGAATGTATCGGCAGTAGCCAGTTTTGCAAGGCAAAGTGAGGGGGTTGTGTCGGTAATTGCTTGTGGCGAAAGATGGCCAGACGGGAGCTTGCGCCCGGCATTTGAGGATTTGATGGCAGCAGGAGCAATTTTAAGCCAATTGGAAGAGCAGCGATTGTCTCCAGAAGCCTTAACTGCTGTCGTAGTATTTGATGCAAATGAAAGACAAGCTTCCACAGTGGCTTGTTAAAACGGGCTCTGGTCAGGAATTGATTGCAATGGGCTACCAGGATGATGTAACGATCGCATCTGAATTTGACGTAAGCAAAATAGTCCCCATTCTTAATCAAGATGGGGCGTTTACACCTTATCCAAATAAAGATGAATAAGCATAGATTCGGAGGCTGACCTAGCTAGCGGCACGTTATTTGCCAATGAAGGGTTATGTTTTTCCTGAAAAGGAATCCATGGTTATGATTGGTTTTGGGCAAGGAGGAGTAATTGAAGCTGCTGATGAAGTTTCTACATCTGTAGCCTATGATCTCCCGGTTATGACCAATAGT
Source organism: Brevibacillus agri (assembly GCF_004117055.1). Taxonomy (NCBI): domain Bacteria; kingdom Bacillati; phylum Bacillota; class Bacilli; order Caryophanales; family Paenibacillaceae; genus Brevibacillus; species Brevibacillus agri. Next base: position 5,127,209 of record NZ_CP026363.1, on the reverse strand, counting down.
TACGAGAGTGGATGCCCTTATCGGCTGTCGCTTCCGTGCCTTTGAACCAACGCAAAAAAGGCCGCAGCGCCCCCTCACGGCAAACGCCACAGCCTTTTCCCTACTACCTCCTACATCCCAATTTCTCTATCTCCCCAACGCCTCAAGCACCGCTTTAACCCCATACATATTCCCGATCGGGCCGTACCCAAGGGCAAGCTCGCCGTTGATTCCGTACACATGCTTGTTTTGCACGGCTTTTAACTTGCTCCACACTGCTGTGTCGTCCCATTCATCCGTCAGGGCGGGGATGGTCTTGTCGTTGTAATTGAAATAGCCGAGGAACAAATAGTCGGGATTCAGCACACTCAAACCTTCGAGGGTGATTTGCGCCCCTTCCTGCATATCCAGATTGGCAGAGGTCGGAGGCTTCAGGCCCATGCCTTCATAATAAGGCTTCAAATAATTCGTGCCCTGCAGCCACACCGCTTTGTCGCGAACTTGCACGAAGGCCACCGTGCCGTCCAGGGCTGTCAGCTTCTCCTTGGCGCTTTGCAACTGTGCCTGATAGTCGGCAATATAGCGCTTCGCTGTCTCTTCCTGGCCCAAAATTTCACCGAACTTGGTGACAACTGACTGCCAGTCCGCCCAGACGCTGGTCGTCTGCTCGTCGATCACGACGGTTTGCGCGATTTGCGGCAGGGAGGCCAAAATCTCCTTGTTGACGGTATTTCCGGCGATAATCAGGTCGGGACCGTAGTCGAGCAGCGCCTCCATGTTCACCTGGGTGTTCTCGCCGACGATTTTCAGCTCCTGCACTTTCTCCACGTACGGCTTGTAGCTTTCCGAATGCAGCACGGACTGTTTTTCGGTAAACGGCAGCGCGAGCGCGACCGACGGCACGTCGAACAGCAGCAAGGAATCCGCATACCCCCAATGGACGACGGCAACCTTTTTCGGCTGCTTTTCAATCGTCACGTCTCCGTTCGCGTCCTTGATCGTACGGGGGAACGCAGCGGACTCCGGGGAGGTCGACCCAGACGTCGCTGCCGGGGCTTGCTGCTCCTGAGACGGGCTCGTTTTCGCGCTCTGGTCGCCGCCCGATGCGTTCTGATTCGGGGTGTTCGCGCCGGAACAAGCTCCAAGCAGCAAAATCAAACATAACAGACTGACCATCATAGCCCATGACTTTATTCGCATTCCTCGTCAGGCATCCTTTCTGTGTGCATCACATTTGATAATGATTCTCATTGACAAATATGAATGTACCACGTTCCTTGCCCCATGAAAATGGAGGAATTCCCGACTTTACGATGGACGATTTCTTCTGAGGTACAGCCCTATGCGGCCTGGTGAAACGCCTTTGTGCTTCTTGAACAGCCTGCTGAAGTAGTAAGCGTCGAGGTAGCCAACGCTTTTGGCGACGGCGGATACGGAAAATTGTCCTGTCAATAGCAACTCGTGCGCCCGATTCATCCGGTACTGGATCAAATAGTCAATCGGGCCAATTCCCACGTACTTGTGAAACAGGTAGGAAAAGTATTTCGCCTTCATGCCGTAGCGGTTGGCCAGATGGCCGAGCGAAAGCGGCTGCGCATAATTTTCCTGAATGTATAAAATCGCCTCGTCGATCAACGCATGGCTGTCTTTGTTTTGATGAAGGCGTTCGGACTGCAACACCTTGTTCAGCAGGTGGTAGAACAGCGCTTTTTTACCCAGCAGCCCCATGCTGTCCGGGGCAGAAGCCGTCTTCAGCAGTTGCTCCAGCAGTTGATGCAACTCGGGGTCAAGCGGGGCATGGAGCAAGGACACGTCTGTCAATCGCCGCGTATCTTCCCCATGCGGACTGACGGGCAAGTAGTGCACGAGGCAGTATTCGAATCCGTCCGGGGCAGTCTGAATTTCCAGCCGCTTGTGCTGCCCGCCGAGCAGCACCTTGCCCGGCTCCAGCGTGTAGCGTTCGGTTTCATCGAAGCGAAATTCGGCCTGTCCCCGCAAGCAGACGATAACAGCGCACTTGGTTGTCGGCTGGTTGACATGGCCGTCGTAGATCAGCCCGCCCGCAAGCTTCGTCCGGTAGACGCCGTGTACCTCCAAGGGTACTTTCGCGAGGTCTTGCGCCAGCTCTTCGTAGAAATTCGCCATGCCATCATTCACCACCATTCTTCAACGCGATCGGCCTTGTACCGTCGCTTTCCAATATACATTTTCGCAAGTCGGGCGTAAAGCAAGCTCATGATCCCCGTTTGTCTGCGAGGCAACAGCAAGCCTGTCTTTGAACGATAAAGAACCCAGGCGCCTGTATTCAGGTCATAGAGATGGCTGGTTGTTGCTTGCCGTCACTGGTTGGTTGCCAGAAGTCAGAGAGGAGAGCAACAACAGATTTTATATAATTTATAATTTTCTAAAAATATTGACGAGGTAAAACGGGCGTGATATTATCTTGTCAAAACCACATGAATAATCAACATACAACATTGAAGTGCAGGAAATACTGAACGATTTTTGTGGAATCATCATCTTCTAGAGTGGAATCATGCGAAAAAACGGAAAAGGAGTCGTGAGGATGATCCGTGGCGGATGAGGCAGTTGTTGTTGCAGACTGGAACGGCAGCGCAGCTACACGCGTTGGGGACAGCAAGAGCGAGAGACGTTGACTGTAATAAATAGACAATGTTATCATCAATGCAATTCCACATTAATCAACAAAGAATAAAGCGGATGCTCCAACTGTGGCCGTGTGGAAAAAAACGTAGCAGGTGATGAAGTCATGTCTCTATCATTTGAGGATCGTAAAAAAACAATTTTAAAAACATTGGAAAGAGACGGGAAAGTACAGGTCCGTGAACTGGCGGAAATCCTTCAAGTCTCTGGCGAAACGATTCGGCGCGATCTGGATAAGCTCGAAAAAGAAGGCATGCTGAGAAAAGTGTATGGCGGCGCTGTAAAAGAGAAAACTTCTTCCTGGGATAAACCTTTTGAACAGCGAGCGGCCATGAACGAAAAAGAGAAACGCTCCCTTTGCAAAGCGGCAGCAGAGCTTGTCGAGGACGGCGACAGTATCATGATTGGCTATGGAACGACCACGCTGGAGATCGTGCGTTTTTTGGCGGATAAACAGAACGTCACCATCATTACCCAATCCATCCCGGTCTTGCTTCTGGCTCTCGAAGTGTTCAAGGGAAGAATTATTTTCATCGGCGGGGAAGTGGAGCGCGTTCAAAAATCGGCTGTCGGCCCTCTCGCGGAAAGGATGCTGGAGCGTCTGAAGACCAACAAAGTATTTATTTCTGCAAGCGGGATCTCGATGAGCGACGGCATTACGGACTACGACCTGGACGGGGCCAACATTTCCCGCAAAATGATGGAGCGTGCGGAAGAGGTCATTGTTTTGGCTGACCATACGAAGTTTGGAAAAACCGATTTCGCCTACATTTGTCCTCTCGTGGATGCGTCCATGATTATCACTGACAAAAGCTGCTCGGAAGAATGGAAAAAAATATTGGCCGAGAAAGAGATCGAGCTTTTGATTGCCGAGGATATGTAAAGAGGCCAGCTTTTGGCCGTAAAAAATTGCTGAAAATGGGGAGAAGACGAATGCTTAGATTCGGTGATAAAGACGCTGTGCTCAAAAAGTCCGTCCAGTGGTGGAACCCGGGAAAAACAAGGCAATGGCAAAAAGACGGGATCGATCTGGTCATCGGAAAGCGGGAAGGTTACTACCTGTACGATATGAACGGGAAGCAACTGATGGACCTTCATTTAAATGGCGGAACATTTAACCTTGGGCACCGGAATCCCGAAATTATTTCTACCTTAAAAAATGCTTTGGATGAATTTGATATCGGGAATCATCATTTTCCCGCGATCACGCGTGCGCAGCTCGCCGAAGAACTCGGAGGGTGCACGCCAAATAGTCTGAAGTATTCGATTTTTTCCAGCGGAGGAGGGGAAGCGATTGATGTAGCTTTGAAATGCGCCCGGTACGCGACGAAACGAAAAAAAATCGTCTCCGTCAAATTTGCTTATCACGGTCATACCGGATTGGCTGTGTCGCTGGGGAATGAGCGTTATTCCCGGCCGTTTTTGGGAGAAGGAGCGCCGGGGGAATTTATCCATGTGCCGTTTAATGATGTCCAGGCTATGGAAGCCGCGCTTTCCCGTGAAGATGTCGCCTGCGTCATTATGGAAACCATTCCGGCCACATACGGCTTCCCGCTGCCGGAAAAAGGCTATCTGTATGCGGTGAAGCAGCTCTGCGAAAAGTACGGCTCCTTGTACATAGCCGACGAGGTGCAGACAGGCTTGCTGCGTACAGGAAAGCTGTGGGGGATCGAGCACTATGGCGTAGAGCCGGATATTTTGGTCACGGCAAAAGGGTTTGGCGGCGGGATTTATCCGATTGCAGCTACGATCGTGAGCGAGAGAGCAGGACAATGGATGAACGAAGACGGCTTTGCCCACATCTCGACATTCGGCGGTTCCGAGCTGGGCTGTATCGTAGCGATGAAAGTATTGGAAATCTCCCAACGAAAAGAAGTCATCGAAAACGTCGACTACGTATCCCGGTATTTGCGCGCAGGGCTGGAAACGATCAAAAAGCAAAACGCCGACTTTTTTGTCGGGATTCGTCAGTTGGGCGTAGTGATGGGGCTGGAGTTTGCGCAGCCTGAGGGAGCAAAACAGGTCATGCGCGCGCTCTATAACAATGGCGTATGGGCGATCTACTC